>JAKBRR010000175.1 GCA_021845325.1 Thermoplasmata archaeon | reverse complement strand
GGGTTACATTATATAATATTGACAACCTGCCTTTGGACAAAGTCTTTGAAACAGAAGAAATAGATGCGGTCGTAAATCTGGCAACTTATTATAAGAAGAATAATACTTTTCAAGATATTGAAAAGTTGGTGGACACCAACGTAAAGTTTCCGTCTCAAATCCTACAACTCTGTGCGGATCACAAAATTCCTATTTTCGTTACCGCAGGATCATATTTTCAGTACGGTACGAATTATTGGTCACCTCGCAGTACAAATTCCTCAATCGCGCGAGATCTTTACGCAGCTACTAAAAGTTCTCTAACAAAAATAATGGAATATTACTCATCAAAATACAATATAAGAACTGTAGAATTGATCCTTTTCACACCCTACGGGGAAATGGATCACGAAGAGAAGCTCATTCCCTATTTGATTAAACAAGCTCTGCAGAAAAATCCTGTAAATTTAAGTAGCGGCTTTCAGAAGCTGAATCCGGTCTACGTTGAGGATATTGCCGCAGCATTTGTTAAAGCTCTAGATTTGGTTGAAGGAACTTCTTTCACACATAATCGCATAGACGTGGCTAATGTCAAATCCTATAGTATAAGGGATATTGTAACAGTCCTTGAAGATGTAATTCAATCGAATCTAATCGTTAAATGGAACTCCGTAAACATTAATGAAAGTGATCAAGACGATGAAATTATAATTGATACCTCAGCATCTGAAAATATATTAAACTGGAAACCGAAGTTTGATATTTATGAAGGTTTAAGAAAAACTATAGATTACTACAAGGGTGAAATCGTTGGAAATTGAACAATTAAATATTCCGGGAGTTTTATTAATTAAGCGTGAGGTAAACAAAGACTTTCGAGGAAATTTTTTCAAGCCTTACTCTAAAGTAGAACTGGGAAAGAATAATATTTCCTTCAGCGTGGCTGAAGTTCTCTATTCCACATCAGGGATTAATGTGATCAGAGGGATGCATTTTCAGAACCCACCTTACCAGCAGGCCAAGCTGGTTTCGGTTACAAGTGGGGAAATTATGGATGTTGTTCTAGATATAAGAAAGGATTCTCCATTCTACGGAAAGTCGATTTCTATTGATCTTAAGCAAAATGATGGAAAGATTCTTTATGTGCCAAGCGGATTTGCCCATGGTTTTATATCAAGGCATGAAAATAGTACCGTCCTGTATATTGTAGACCGCGAGTATTCTTCAGTGATGGAAAATGGAGTTAGATATGATTCCTTTGGATTTGACTGGGAATCCGATGATCCTAAATTATCGAGTAGAGATCTTAACTTTAGACCACTGGATTCCTTTCGATCACCTTTTAAATATGGGGATGATTCAAATTGAATATTGAAACTATTAGAGATTTCTACTCAAAAAAGAGAATCTTCATAACAGGTCACACAGGATTCATAGGGTCATGGCTAACCAAGTGGTTGACCTTGCTGGACTCTGAAGTATGCGGTTATTCATTCGATCCCCCATCAAAGCCAAACATGTATGATCTATTGAATCTTGGTGATTCAGTAATAGACATCCGGGGTGATGTCCGGAACATGGAATCGATACAAAAGGCAATGCTTGATTTCAACCCGGAAATCGTTTTTCATCTGGCCGCTCAACCAATTGTTTTGAATTCTTATGAGAACCCTGTTGAAACATTTGATATAAATGTTACAGGAACAGTCAATTTGTTAAACGAACTCAGAAATATTCCTAGTGTTAAGACGATTATTGTAATGACAAGTGACAAATCTTACAAAAATAATGAGTGGGTATATCCTTATAGAGAAAATGATACTTTGGGGGGGAAGGATCCATACAGCGCAAGCAAATCCTGCCAAGACATTGTTATCACTTCTTTCAGGGAGAGCTATTTTTCCAATTCCGGGATCGGAATTTCATCTATAAGGGCAGGAAATGTTATTGGTGGAGGAGACTGGGCTCCTTTCAGAGTCATTCCAGATCTTGTTAGAGGTATTGTGAATGGCGAAACAGTTAAGATAAGAAATCCTTATTCAGTTAGACCATGGCAGCACGTTCTGGAACCAATTTCAGGTATGCTAATGCTTGCTGAGAGAATGCACGAGAATGTTGAATTTTCTGGGAACTGGAATTTTGGACCGGAAAGTCATAAGGAGATATCTGTTAAAGAACTTGTAGAAACATTTATCGATCTCTGGGGATCAGGAAACTATAGTATCGAGGAAATGAAAAGTTACAACGAGGCTGATTACCTCCAACTTGACATAAGCAAAGCAAAGAGGATGCTAAAATGGACGCCGCGATATAATTTAAGTGCAGCGTTAAAAGAAACGGTAGATTGGTATAAATCTTATTATATAAAAGAAGATATGAATAAAATTACAGAAAGTCAAATAAAGGAATACTTTTATCAATAGGTATTGTATGAAAAATTTCAACCAAATTGAAAGTGATTTAATCGGTATCTGTATACCAACTTACAATAGAGCTTTATACTTAGACAAATGTTTATATTCGATAACTGAAGATTTTAAAAAGTATGGATTTCCTATATATATCTCTGATAACTGTTCAGAAGACGACACAGAGTCTGTTGTTAATCGCTACCAGCAATCATACAGCAACATCGTCTATATTAAGAATAAATCAAATATGGGTTTATATTTAAACATTTTAAACGTAATAAAGATGGCAAGCAGTAAATATATTTGGCTAATGGGTGATGACGATGCGATTCTTCCTAATAGTACAGAAAGAGTCCTAACGAAAATTCTTGAGGGAAATGACTACGTTGTGGTAAATTCTGTGCCTTATGACATAAATCTAGAACACACTAGGTATGAAAAAATTATCAACTGTACTAGTGACAAAAAATACAGGGAAGGAGAAAGCAAAAATCTGTTAGTTGATTTAAAAAAATGGGCATATCATGGTTTTATATCCTCTATGATAATAAAGAAAGAATTAATTCTTCCCCTATCTGAAAAATATCATGAACTCTCTTTTCCACTATACAACAATATTTGGTTCCCACTGGCCTTATTCTACGAAGCTATTACTTATCGGAGTGGAACTTTTGTCTGCGATCCTGTGGTAATGAACAGAGATAACCCAAGGGCAAGTGGAAAAAATTTCTGGAACTTTATGTTCATAGACCATTTAAAAGCATTGGAGTATCTTGGCAGTGAAGGTTACGCATTTGTTAATATACGTGACTTTTTAAAACTGACTGGCATCATTTTTATCGCGACGATTTCAAAACATAAAGACCCAAATACAATCCTTCTTGATGAATATATTAAGAAAAATAAGTCTTTTCCTTACTATTTGAAATTACTATTACTATTTGTTGATATAATTCCTAAATTTCTAATAGATACCCTTTTTGATTTAATCAATAAGCTCAGGTAAAATAATTTTTATGGTGTTCAAACATTCGTCAAACAACGAGGTCCATTATTTCCCTCTTTGATCTCTGCCTTATCTGGTTGACCAGGAATATGCAGTTCTATCCTGAACTCCCGAATTCTTACCACCATTAATTTATGATTCATCCATAATTCATTGGCTCATGAAAAAAGCATAGTTTATCTATAATGGTGGTAGTTCCCACCATTACATCAAGGAATCAGACAATTGAGAAGGTTGTGAAAGGGAAAACATACGTTTATGAGAGGATACCATACTACAATCCAAAGATACGGAATACCAGCTACCACTACAGGTATGTGGGCAGAAAGGATGATGGCGGGATAAGAAAGATCAGGAGTGTTCTTCCAAAAAGGAGCCTGATACATGGCCCCTTCATCCCAATAATGAAGATTGTCAAAGACATGGGCATTGTTGACATGCTGGAAAGGCATCTCACTGAAGCTGAATCAAGGGAGATCATTGCCATTGCGGTATCAAAGATTGTCCGCCCGCTGCCTCTGTCATCTATTGACACATGGTTCGAGGGCACATCCCTGTCCCGTACACTGAGTCTTGATCTGAAATCACAGAGGATATCAGATCTTCTTGACAGGATTGGTTCATCGGATCTCTACAGGCAGTTCTCCTCCGATCTGATCCGGAGGATCAATCCTGAAAATTCACTGCTTTATGATATCACTTCATTGCCATTGTACGGATTGGCAGAGATACCGGAATACGGCCATGCCAGGGATCACCCTGAGCTTGAACAGATAAATCTTGGAATGGTCATGGAGAGATCCAGAAATATCCCGCTGTTCTTTGAGATCTACAGAGGGAGCATTCCTGATGTTGTCACCCTGAAAAGGACTGTTGAGGGCATCAGGAAGCTCATTCCGAAGATTGAGATCATACTTGACTGGGGATTCTTCTCACATGAGAACCTGAGCTTATTGAAGGATGATTCTTGCATAATAGCAGCATCCCTGGTCTCCAAAGCTGTGAAGAATGTCTTCTCTTCTGCATCAAGATCTGTGGATCGTGCAGACAATGTAATCATGTATGGGAATGAGCCCATATTCTGCAAATCAGTGAATTTCACCATGAGCGATCTGAACCTCAGGGGATACTTCTACCATGATGCCAGGAGGGAAAGCGACGAAAGATCGGACTTCCACAGGGAACTTGCAGAGAAAAGATCCGCAATTGAAAAATTACAGATCAGATGTCATGAAAAAAGTTCTTTTGGCCACGCTTTCATGACGATGTTAGCGTGAGAGCCGGAGAGGCAGCAGAGTTTAGTCTTGACCTGCGAGGTCGTACTTTAGATTTGCTGCCCTTCGCCTCG
>JAKBRR010000174.1 GCA_021845325.1 Thermoplasmata archaeon | reverse complement strand
CTAAATAAGGTTTTTCATGATTTCTATCCATAACTATTACAGAAAGATTTATAAGGTGCTGCTAGTTATATTTTCTATGGAAGGATTTGGAACCCTAAAGAAAGACTCAGTAGGTTTTTGGCGAGTCGCTTTTCAAGGCATTTCAGCAACGGCACCCGCGGCTGTTGTTTCTAGCATCACGGCTGCATCTGGATATGCTGACGGTTCATTGCCACTGTCTTACTTGATTTCATTTGTTGCGGTGCTTTTTACACTTGTGGCCATTTATGAATATAGTAAGAAGATTGCACATGCAGGCGGTTATTATGCCTATGTATCTCGTAGTTCAGGGCCATTTCTTGGTATTTTCATTGGGATGTTGGTGATTGGTTATCAAATAGCAGATTTGGCCTTTCTTCCTCTATTTTTCGTAATACTCGTCGAATATTCTATTAGTTACTTTACGGGAGTAATTTTTCCAACTTACCTCTGGGTTATAATTATTCTAATTAGCATTGTAGCATGGAGCATACCTCCATATATGGGTATCAAACCTTCTTTAAATTACAGTATTATTTTCGGGGTAGCAGAAGTGGCAGCACTAGCGATACTTTCCATTGCTATAATAATCATAGCAGGAGGAAAGAATACTTTGACAGTTTTTACACCAATGTACTCCCCAACTGGTATACATGGGGTGTTTTTGGGTGGTGTGTTTGCGTTAACATCCTTCTTAGGATATGGTTCTGTAGTAACTCTCGGAGAAGAGGCACATGAACCTAAGGAAACTATAAAGAAAGCTTTAATTGTTGATATTTTAATAGCAGGGGCATTTTTCCTTACATTTTCTTATGCGTATACAGTTGGTTGGGGTAGTTTCTTTGATATGGCAGGTTTTACGAATCTACTCATACCCGGCACGGTGGAAACAGAAAGAATTCTGGGATTGATACCTGCCCTAATAATAACTTTCTTTGGATTGGAGAGTTTTTTCAATTCGTCTCTTTCGTTCACTAATGCAGCAACTAGGTATCTATATGCATTTAGTAGAGATAACCACGTGATAAGTAATAAAATTTCATTTGTGCATAAAAAATCTGGAGTACCTAGACGTGCTCTTCTTGTTCTTGTTTTATCATATACTATTATTGCCATAATCTTTGGTGAGATATTTGGATTATTCCTAGGATTTGAAATATTAGCAGCCGCAGCGACTATATTCTCACTTATAGTACACATCATAACCAACTCTACTGTTTGGAAATTATACGGTAAAAGCGAGCGGAAATACTTGTATCATGTTTTAATGCCAGGAGTTGCAAGTGCACTTTTCTTATATATAATTTACTCAACTGTATACCCATTTGCTCTTCCACTTTCGATTGCACCCATTATTGTAGCAGCTTGGGCTATTATTTCAGCAGTTTTGATATTGCGAGCTAGAAAAATTAAGTCAGAGAATTATAATAACGCCGGGCAATCTTTCACTTTATATGAAGAGCATATATAGATTTGGTGAGTTGTATGCATCCTACGTTTGTTTTTAAATCTTTATCCGAAATATGGGAAATTGAGAGAAAAGGGGAAGGCTTAGCGTATGATTTGGTACAAGAGCTTATATCTAGAATAGAGTGGATAGACCCAGAGATAAGAAGTTATGTTAGACTTAATCCAAACGTTGAAAAAGAGTGTTTGCAGGCATTTGGCAGGCACACTTTTTTGATTCCTGTCTCTGTGAAGGACTTGATTGATACGAAGGGTATTGAAACCAATTACGGTTCACCCATTTTTGAGGGAAATATACCTTCTAGGGATGCCACATTAGTTAGAAACTTGAAGAAAAATGGTAAAATAATTTTAGGGAAAACTGTCACACATGAATTTGCTCTGGGCATAGAATCCCGTCCCACTAAAAACCCATGGGACCTGAATAGAATACCCGGAGGGTCAAGTGGGGGATCTGCCGCCGCTGTTGCGGCAGGATTATCTGTATTTGCCATAGGCACAGACACAGGAGGATCAATCAGGATTCCTGCTGCAATGTGTGGCGTTACTGGTTTTAAGCCTACTTATGATCTCGTTCCACGCAATGGTATATTCCCAGAAGCTTGGTCTCTAGACCATGCAGGCCCAATTACAAGATATGCCAAGGATTTGAAAACAGAATTAGAATTAATGGTCGGGAGGAAACTTAACCAACCTTCAAAAACAAATAAAAATCTGAAAGTAGGGGTAGCATGGGAATTGTTTGATCTGTGCGAAAATGGGGTTAAAGATGTTTCATTATATGCATTACAAAAAATACACGATGTATTAGATATTGATTTTATAGATGTTGAGCCCGGCGCCTTAATGTTCGAAGATATGGGGCACTACCAAGAAATTATAGACACTTGTGAGATTGCCATAATTCATAAGGATTTATTTAAGAAACATCCTGAAAAATACATGCGCAGCTCGGTAGAACAGATAGAAAAAGGTCAAGAGGTCAGGGCGGTGGAATATTTGGAAGCGAAAAGAAAGAAAGTTAAATTTAAATATAAATTCAATTTCAATTTCCAAAAATTAGATATCATAATAACTCCTGCACTTCCTAACGTTGCTCCCCTAATAACTGATACCGTGAAGGGAGGAAACGAATTTTCAAAGCAGTTCACACTATTTCTCTCACCATTGAATTACTCTGGAAATCCAGCAGTTGTTATCCCAGTTGGTCTTTGCCGAGAAATGCCTGTTGCTATACAGATAATTGCTAAATCCCATCTTGACAATATCTGTATTGATTTTTCTTCTAGTATTCAGGAAGCTACAGCCTGGCATAAATTAATTCCAGCAAAATTCAAATAATACCAATTTGCCGTGGGAGTGTAGAATTCTTGGCATTAACGGCTGAAACTTCGCGCCGCGGGGGTACCATAGGTAAGAGTTATGACAATGTAAAAGAATGATTTCTTATTATACTTAAACCCATGCTTGTGAATAGTAATGGAAAGTTTTTCCAGTCAATTATTTTTGAATATCAAGCAATCAAATCTCAATTTCACTAAACATTGAATACTAGGCTCAACAGTGCTGGATGTTCTGGAGGAGTATCAACGACAATGCATTCCACTTATTAGTGGTAACCACCTACAACTGAACAGTATGTAAAACTAATATTTCCATAGCTGCGTACAGCTCCAGAAACATCATCAAGCTTCAAGTCAATGTTTTGACCCAAGGATTAAACCTTCTTAAAGAGTTTCACGGGTTCTTTTAGCCTGTATGTTAATGATATGCTTTCATTGGCTTTAACTGAATTCAGAAAGAATATTATATAGTAAGTTGGTTTTTTATCGCTATACCGTAGGTCTAATCCGATCTCCTAGAAATCAGGTACGACATTAATTTTTGTTCCAATATTGATAGGCATCCCCTCGTTCATATTTTAGCGGAAAATCTTTATTTGTTCAATTACAGAGCCCACTGCATAGATTACATTAATAGCCTTATCCGAATCAAGTCCGGTATGAGGTGTTCTGCCATGTTCGGTAAATTTTATTTTGCCCCTCATTTCTCTCGATTTTTAAGTTCCGGTTTAATGAAGGGTACATCACAAAGGCGAATTTAGATTTCTTTGCTTGGTTTAGTATCAAGCCTTCGAGAAATCTAAATATGTTTCTTCTTCGGATGCTACCAGTAACACCATTTAATTTCTCACCTCATTACTTTTAATTAAGTATTCCAATGCAAGTAAGGTTTGGACTTAGCTCCCTTTCATATCAAATATTCCCGGTCTATAAACTCTACCCTCTCGAATTTTAAATGGATACTTCACAATTATGCCCTCTTCAAAAATTCTATCATAATATGTCAGCAGTAAAATCTGATCTGTGGTATCAGGATTAAAAACATACATAAAAAGATTCACTGCATTTTCAGCTCTGATAACCACACAACCCGTACCCAAGCCGCCTCCGATTCTCACAGCTATATCGTCATATAGCTGAGGATAAATAAGGTTTTTTGTGATTCCTTTAATTTGTGAAATCTTAGTTATAAGTTTCAAGTAATTTTTTGCCACAATTTGTAATAGATACCCGTATAGGTAGTATTTCTTCACCTGTGTACTTCAAGTAATTCTCCTTAACTATTGCCCTAAAAATGGATAATACAATTTCAGGGTCTAATGTTGAAACGCCTAAAAATTGAACTGGGTTTTCTATTATTAGGTAATCTGACACAAGCGAGTTGAGAAGCTCTTTGGTAAAATTTTGTATAGCTTCTTTGGGTATAATCCAAGTCTTTTGATTGAGAACATTTGAAAGATGAGGTAAAAATGTTGCATGCAATTCGTCCTTCCCATTCTCTAGTTTTATATCACAATTTACAAAAAATTTAAGAGTTAACCTGTGAAATATTTCTAGAATCCAAGGAAAAGTTTTTAAAATGTCCGAAATTTCAATGGCATGTTCCCTAAAATAAGACTCTATGATATCCTGTAATTAGTTCCCATATATACTTATTGTTTCTTAACATTTAACTTGCCTCCCTTTTCCTCATATGCCATGGCAGGTGTTACAACCGGCCTTCCATCTATGGACAATGACATATGCCTTCTTTTGTAATTGTAATAATACACTACCTCCTCCCATGTAGAGAAGTAAGGCTTCAATGGCTTTACTGTTCCATTAAACCTCTCTAACTTCCCATTGGTCTGTGGATGGTCTACCCTTCCAAGTATGTGTTTTATTCCATTGCTATCAAGGTATTCCTGGAACTTATTATGGTCTCCAGGTATACCGTTCTTTCCATTGGAGAAG
>JAKBRR010000173.1 GCA_021845325.1 Thermoplasmata archaeon | reverse complement strand
AGGTGTAGAGTCCATGGCCTCTAGGTACAAAACCCTGAGTTTCTGGATGTTCATTAAGATATTTTGAAACTCTTTCAGATAACCCCTTAATGTCCTGTGTATTTTCAAACACAGGTATCACTTCATTAGTTTCATGCGTCTTATTTCCGTCGAGGGCTTTAAGCATTTCGTATCCTTTAAGGCTCAGGAAGCCTTCAGGCAAATATATTCTTGAGAGGACAGTAGACCATATTGAGTGAGTATGTATCACCGATTTGGCTTCAGTATTTTTTATTACAGCAAGATGAAGCAATGTTTCAGCAGAAGGTTTTCCATTTCCTTCGGTAACAGTTCCATCTGAATCAATAATAATGATATCCTCAGCATTCATATTTCCCTTATCCACCCCACTTGCAGTAATTGCAAGCTCGAGGGGATCGTTATTCAGAACAGAGCTTATATTACCGCTCGTAGCATTAAGCAATCCTCTTGAATACAGCTTATTTCCCAAATCAATGATATCGCCAGATTTTCTTTTGAATTCTGAATCTGTACTGACAGTGACTTGTCTTTTATAATAACTCATTACTGATAATTATGATTCCAATTGTCTTAACGTTTTAGTTAACAAATATTACCACTAATCATATCTCATACACGTTTCTGATAGCCAGTGAATACGGGGCAATCCATTCAGAGATTGTTGATAGCTTAAAAATCAAGATCAAAAAAGTATCACAACCTTCCTATGGTAGAAAGATTGGTAACTACGGAGTAAAAATACTTTTTAATATGTGGATAGAAGACAGCCAGAATAAATTGGTTTAAACTAATTAAATCAAAACCATCAGAAAATTGATGAAAGAAATTTGCCAACTTAAGCACACATCATTTTATAGCTACAAAGAAGACTATAGTTTCAACTCCATTTTTATGCAATTGTAACTATCTTCCTCAAAACGATCAGTTTCTGTGAAACCAGCTTTACTGTATAAGCGAAGACTTCTTTCATTATATTCATAAATGCCACTTACCACAAGTTTTTTCAATCCAATCTCCCTGGCACGATTTATCAGCAACGCAAGGACTCTTGTCCCAAATCCATTTCCCCAATATTCCTTAACGCCTATAGTAATTGGGGTCTTTTTCGTTGTTATACTTGCATCGCCAATGGGGGTCCAGGTATCCTCCTTAAAAACTTCTATTAAATAACACTCACCGATTTCGGAAAGTACGTTGATCATTCTCTCTATTACTTCTCTTCCATAGGGCATTACTTTCGGCCCTTCAGAGTAAAAAATAACCTCTGGTGTATTATACCATAAAAGGAATGAATTCACATCCTCTTTTAAATCAACAGATCTAAGTCTTATATCTCTATCATAAAGCAGTGTCATTGCTATTCCTTAAGGGATATTGGTGCTAACTATTTTACATATGAAGACTTACTATTTTACAAAGTCATTATTGTCTCTAAACCCGTACCCTTCTTTCAAGTCTGTGCCTCACAGGAACTATCTCTTCCCGACTCTACATGGTGCGGAATACCTTCTCAACGAAGTCCTTCTCCAGATAAATATAAGCTATCTCTTCAGCGGATAGTGGCTGATCTGTGCATAATATTGCAGACTTTCCGTCAAGGTTTTCTGGTGTATTATGGTTTCCTAAGGGAAGAACTGCGAGCATATTCTTTACCGTGGTCGACCCTGATCTTGATCCTTCAAATACTGCATGATATTAGAGAGATAATATGATTTGGTGATCAAAAAGATAAGTAATTATAGGCTACACCTTTGTCTGCTTTCTATTCGTTGCGTAGCTGATGTAGATAAACAAAGTTAAAAATGCAAGCAACTCAAACACAAAGGCAATAATTATTACATTTAGCTGTGTTTGAATTATATTTGTGATTGAATTCACATTGAATTTATATAACTTTCCAATTACCATAATAGCTATATCATTGCACAAAACTAGAAGACTAGCAACTAGAAGAAAATACCTGTATTTTCCTATCCCAGCATTTTTCGACCTCCGAAAGAAGTATGCCAGTAAGTAAATCCATAATACCAGTAATACAAAAAATAAATAATAATATATAATATAGATTGAATTTATCATTTTCACACCTTCAAGAGTACACCCAAGTTCCAGATCCATAATTATCTGCTATGCTATGAACATATGAAGAAAAATAAGCTGAAACTGTGACAGCTTGGATGCCATTATATGAGATCCACGGGTTGTTACCAAAGAATGTTTCCACCTGACCACTTGAAAGATATCCATACATCCCAATCGTTGAATAGAATGAACCGACAACAGTGATCCAAGGATAATAATAGTCATTTACAAAATATATCCAAATATATTTGTTGCCTGAAGGTTCATTCGCATAGGTGGACTCATATAGAGAAGTCATTGTATTATCTAAATGAATAACTACCAATCCAGCTATGACTGCTACAATTGCTCCAGCAATTACTCCAATGGGTCCACCCCATGATCCACCAATCGCTCCGGCCGTTATTAGACCGGTTATTGATGAAACTGCAACCCCACTAGTCAATCCACCTACATTTACGGTGTTCTCAAAGTTATTATAATTAGTTTGCGCCGTACATCCTGCCCACAATTCATTGAATTGATCCTGTTCACCATATGTAACAGACCAACCACCTAGCCACCATGGTGCGTGATAAACAAAATAATCTATTGATACCATTATCCACTCTCCACTGTCGAAAGAAACACCTTTAGGAAGTTCTGTTTCTATATGTACAAGGAATGAATTACTTGAATTTGAACTGTAATAAATTGACATTCTCTTATTTCCAGCACTTAAACTCTCTATCTTACTATAATTAATGACCTTATTTTCATGAATTAAATCGAATAATGTAACCTCTGCGTGTTTAAGATTTAAAGTATCAAATTTTTTTATATCACTATTGGTCCTAATCATGAGAGATTTCCGTCCTGCAGAGTCATAATGTATAAAATTAGAAAATACCATATCTCTTTGTGTTATTGTAAAATTTTTCATAGAATTAGGATTCCTTCCATTATATGTCTCTCTATACCACTTATCGAACTGCAAGGCTATGGAGCCAGATCTAGCGCTCAATAGTTCGGAATTTGCTAAACTTCTATGTGCACTTGTATTTAGCTCATTTGTGTTTTCAAACGAACTATTCATAGCAACTGCAATTCCTGATACTATAAACATAGTAGCCATTAAAGTGCTAATTATTATTTTCCTATTCATGAAACTAAATGAACATGCTTATATATATATTACGACTCAGATAACTATCACAGATTTACACTGTTTCAATGATAACAAATTCCTACGCACTCTTACAAAGCAGTGTGAAGTGAATGGGAATTTCTAGTAAAAGTAAAAAGTAATGTGATCAGTCTTTAGTTTAAATAAGCAAGGGTAGGTTTCTATATATTTGATTTAGATATAATAGCATGAAAAGGATAATTCTTGACTCCATTATCTCCCTGGATGGTTATTATACAAGTTTGAAGAATGAAATAGATTGGTTCGGTTTTGACAGTGATGAAATAAACTGGTCAAAAGAAATCCTTAGAAGGGTAGATACAATGCTCTATGGCAGGGTAACCTATCAGGAATTCAGCGAATTCTGGCCCAATGCATCGCCAAGCCCGGATGGATTTGATCAGGAGATAATCGGGCAATTGAATAATCTCAAAAAGATTGTTTTTTCTCGAACACTAAGGGAGGGAAAGTGGAAACCATTGACCATAGTAAGAGAAGATCCAATAGCATGGTTAAAGGATTTCAAGCAAGGCAATGGGAAGGATATGGTGGTTGTGGGAAGCGGCACTCTAGTAGCAGCTCTTGTAATGAATAATCTTGTGGATGAATTCCGAATCAGGATTAGACCAATCATCCTTGGTTCAGGGAAACCACTCTTTCATGACAGCGACAATAGACATAAGCTGAGGCTAATCTCTGCGAAAGCATTTAAGAACGGTGTGGTTGGGTTACATTATGAACCGGTAACCTGATTTATATATCGTTGCTCCAGAGCTTATCTGGCTGCAAAGCAATACGAATGTCGAGTTTAAGTAAACTCATAAATCAATCTTAATCGTTCCTATTAAGCTACGCTTCAGCGTCCTAGTTCTATTAGTTAAAGTGTGGCCAAAGATAGAGAAAACGGAGTGAGAATATCATATATTATGGCAACCAGTTGAAGAATTCCAATCACAGTAATCCTGCATAAATACATTGAAAATATCTATATCTGTTATTTTACATTTATGTTCATGAGTACGGAAGATAGTATCAAGTCAAGTATTGAAAATTCGAGGAAAGTATCAGAGGATGGATCGCTGGTCACATACGATCTGACAAGCGGTGTTGACTTCTCAAATCCCAAGAACGTTGCGAAGATCATTTCAGAAGTGTTCTTTGAAAAAGATGCGTTGAAATGGTTTAAAGTCAATGATGATAAGATAGAATTTGAACCAACATATAAGGTCAGAGTTGTTCTGGCAGAAGAAAATAGTAGGAAGTTGGAAAACATAGTTGACGATTTTCTGAAAGATCTGCAGAAGGAAGATATATCTAAAGACTTCTCCAAACAGATAAGGAGTGATGCAGACAATGCAACAAGCCTTCAGTCGGCCATTACAACAAGTGCTTTGAAATCAGCATTGTTTCATCATTCTATGGACAAGGTTTACGGGAAGGAGATAAGGGACGACCTATTTCTGGATCTACTTGAAAAACTTGAAATCAGGTCTCTGAATAATAAGGACCTGATG
>JAKBRR010000172.1 GCA_021845325.1 Thermoplasmata archaeon | reverse complement strand
GAATTTATTTCAAATTTGATGAATTCAAGAATCCCATTTAGATGTCTTTGTACGCTCTTCCGATATCACAAAATGTGAATGAATAAAGGTTTAAAAGTTACCCCCAAAGAGTTGAAGAGAACCAAAATTATTAACATCCTTTTTGAAAAATATTTGAATGGAGACAATTAAAATCCTTAAATTGGAATTTGAAAACAGCACGGTTTTTCTTCTTATCCACAAAAACGGCATGTTTTGCAGTCTTATCTATATCCCCCCATCTGATCTAGGTCCGGATTCGACCATTTGTGCGGTTTCAATCATTTTTCACTGCCTTGAAATTTCTGTTAAAGGAGGGTTAAACCACATCAGTAATCTAATTTTGTGGCGAATGGCCTCATACCATTTTAGTTTCGGTACTCGTGTGAATTAAAGGAAGTCGAATCCCCCAAATGTCTCGTTTGGAATGTGGATGCAAGTTTCCAAAACTTGCCTCGAGCTGTAAAAATGAAGCTTAGGTATTCATACGTCAGATCTTCTCCATACTACAGCTGCCAGAAGTATTGGGACGAAGGCCCATAGAAACAGGAAAATAATCATGTTCTGAATGGAAAATGGAAGCAAGGTCTGTTCACTTGCTGACCCTATTCCTAACTCCCTGTCCAATTTTTGTAAGATTCCGGACACAATTTGGAAAGGATTCAAGTAGATGCCATAAGTTGGAACCTTGTTTGAAGTAACTAAGTTTAGCGTTTGAAGTAATTTAAACAGACCCGCGATGAAAGATCCAAAGATATAATAAAAGAAGAACAGGATTGCCAATGGTAAAGCAGTGATAGAAACAAAACTTTTGCAAACAGTTGCAACAAGAAAAGTCAGTGATGAGAAAATTGCCCCCACCAACAGCGATACACCAAAGACCAGGAAAAATGTCTGGGCATTCAGGTATATTCCAAAGTAGTAGTAGAGCAGTAGATCTAACACAACAAGTGCAGATAGTATTGCTAGGCTTGTAAAGATAAGGGAAGCGAAATATTTGGAAACTATTATGTCACTTCTTGAAAGCGGTTTTGCCACAAGGAGTTCTATGGAACGGGTGGCGCGCGGATAGCCGAAAGAGAGAATGGTAAGTATAATTCCGAAAAGGCTGACCAACAGTATGTCGGTGGTGAAAAAAGCTTGGTAAACTTGTGGCTCCAGGAATTGCTGAGATGGCCTGACATATACCTCGTATTGGCCATTGGTAGGGTAAAAATTATTGACATTCTTCCATCCAGAGCTCGTGTTGTATTGCAAGGTTCCAAATGCAGTGCTTATGTTTGAAGGGATGGAGTTGTAGTTAGGATACAAGTTCGTGTAGCTGAAATTCCCTGCATTTCCAAGATCAATGGTGCCACGAAATACAGTGTTTGAGTTGTTGCCACCGGCAATGGAAGAGCCGTACGCAAATACAGCTCCCGAATCTTTGCTGGAATAAGATAATCTGAATTGTGTCTGTGGTGCCTTTTTGCCATTGGTATTAACATAAAAGACTACAAAACCCACCTTGTTTCTAAACCCATGATCGTAGACGTTGAGGTAGCTTAGAAAACCCTTTGTCGAGTTTGATGGACCTATTCCATATCCAACTGAGAACCGGTAGCCTGCTGGCTCATGTAGATACAGTTGCGCATACCAAGTTTCATTGGAAGTGAAATTTACCACAGCAAGCCCATCATCGCCAATTGTTCCCAGTACCGTTTTTGATATCTGGGTCGTGGTATTGGTGAAAACTATCTTGAATCCCTGTGATTCCAATGGGGCCCCATTGTCAGTATATGAGAAAACAACCAGATGATAGACACCATTGCTATACAAGGTATAGAAACCACTCCCATTTTCTATCGATATGGTTGGCCCCTCGGAAGACGTCTGACCCAAAGTGAGGAGACCCAGAATCAATACCATCAGTAAGAAAACAGCGATAAGTCTTCTGGAGGACAAGGTTTTCCAGAGCGACTTTATCAGGTTAGTTCTTCCCGATTTTCTCAAAGAAATACCTCTCTATAGTGTCTTCCTTCCTCTCAACGGACAGAACTTTTGACCCAGAATTTTCCAAGGCTTTACCAATCTCCCAGGAGCTTACAGGTTTCTTGCCGGAAGGGTGCAGTTCATATTCTTTGCCGGATGGAATCACACTGCCAAATTCTTCCAAAGCAGCCCTTACCTTCGACTCCTCTCCATCGCACCTTACTATAAACACAGAATATTCCATTATTTCATCTACCCTGGCAACATTGACTATTCTACCATTGTGGATTATTGCGACCTTATCAGCCAATCCGTTAAGTTCATTTAGAATGTGCGTTGAAAGCATTATTGCTTTGCCCTTCGACTTGAGTTTGATGAGGTTCTCCCTTAGGAACCTTGTCCCTTCAGGGTCAAGGCCTGTAAAAGTTTCATCAAAAAGATAATTTACTGGATCCTGGAAGAGAGATAGCGCTATCATCAGTCTCTTTTTCATCCCGTTTGAAAAATGTCCTATCCTTTTCTTCATCAACCCGTCAAGACCCACCATTTCCATGAGTTCCTGAGCCTGTTCTTTTATTTCGCCATGCGGCTTTCCAAAATAAGATCCATATTCTAAGAATAAGGAAATAGGATGTTGAAAAGGATCAAAAAGAGAAGCTTCCGGTATCCATGCTATGTCAAATTTTGCATGCTTTCCATCTGTAACTATACTTTTATCTTCAACTAGAACATCCCCAACAGTTGGAAATATTACACCTGCTGTGATTTTCATCGTTGTGGTTTTCCCAGCTCCGTTAATGCCAGCGAAACCCATTACTTCGCCGTTGAAGATGTTCAGGCTAACAGATTCCAGAATTTTGCGCTTATCGTATACCTTGGTAACACCGACTATTTCAATAGTCATAATCTGATAAATAAGTATCAAAAGGTAGTATTTATAATATGCACTATATGTAAGCAAATGAAAATATATATATATATATATATACTTTAATTTCTTAATATTATGCATGCGACAAAAAACCAAAAATTCTACCAAACAAATTCTTACCCTTATCACTGCCATTGTAGTATTAGCAGGGGTTCTCCTGTCCGCAGTAACAAGTGTAGCGGCATCCAATGGAAACATGGGTACTAGCATTTCGAGCGATGCAGTGTCATCAAATACACCTGGAAGCGCATTTGCATTACCGACCCAACTGAGCAATGTAAATTATATAATAAACATGTCAAT
This sequence comes from Thermoplasmata archaeon, assembly GCA_021845325.1. The sequence goes on along the minus strand of JAKBRR010000172.1, from coordinate 1,648 downwards.
TGCTCAGCACGAGAATTTTGCCAAAGGCAGCTTCGACCGTGCAAGTTTAATGAAATCTGCAAGGTCACAGCTTGTATTGATTGATAATTATGCATTGGAACATAATCTTAGCCTCAAAGATTTTGCTGTGGGAACCATAATGAACACCACATCAAATACAATAAAAGTCTACCTTACCGGTACTTACAATTCAAACGGCAATTCATACAAGAGGGAAATTTCTGTCAATGGCGCGGTTTCTTCGCAAACCGTCAACTTCAAGCTTTCAAAATTGCAGAACATGAAATTCTCAAGCTCATGTCAAACTGGCAATTGGGATGGCTATGTCTTCAATAATCCTCATCCGTGGTATTACTTTGGGGGAAGTTACCCAATCAATTGGATCTCCGAAGGCATAACTGCTGCATCTGTACAGAGTCCTCCATCATCACAAGTTGCTGGCAACGGAGTCAAGATTTCTTTGTCCGGGTGGGATTCTCTAGCCAGCGATTCCTCCGGTTGTACTATGGTACAATCTGGTTGGGTCAGTCAGCCAGGATATTCGCACCCACAACTTTGGTATGAATTCCTGTATCCGAGTGCCACGCAGGGTGCGATTCCATTTCCTGGACAGGCAAATCATCCAATTAATTTCGGCGACTATATGTATATTTACATTAACGAAAATAGCACTTCTCAGTACTATGTGTTGATTTCTGACATCACTAACGGAATTGACTATGGAATAACTGTTAGTACCTCTGCTGATGCATTCACTCCATATTACTTCGGGTCTATAATAGAAGCACCAGATTGCAGTGGAACAATTGCTCAGATCCCTGAATTCTCTAGTTTTCAGGTAAATGTACTTAGCTTCTATTCAAATGGAAACACTTTATTGTACGGTAGCACAGAATATTCTGCAGGGAACTATGCCTATTTCTATCTACAACAGTCATCGAATGGCCAAAACATGAACAACCAGTTCAGCAGTTCTGTCGATGGTTCATATACTGTGTCTTGGGTCAATTCTTACTATTCGATTAGCTACATGCAGTCATCCTGCGGAGTGAGTTGAGAGGGTTTTAAATGGAATCTTTTTTATATTTTTTCATTTTTAAGACTCTGATGGGATGCTTAAGAGCCCAGGATGGGGAAAATTAACATCCATCCATTGTTATTGTGGGATCACCGTAAGTTAGGAGATGATCCCACGTATACAGGAATGGACATATCGGCAAAAGTATTGTGTGCACAACACTGGATGAGAAAGGGAGCACATCAAAGGACATACCTGTGAAATCACCCATGAGTACAGTCTACGGTTCCCAGTCTAATGAGGCACTGAGGATACTCAAGGAGATGGGAATAAAACCACAGAATTGGATATTGGTTGTTGCACTACCGGAATCAGGTTAGGAATGCACGGAAATCACGGAACTGCATGGCTCAGTGTAAGATTTCCCGCCGATTTTCTTGCGAAACTCAAGTTTCAATTCATCCGGAAAGTAAGGTTAATTATGGAGCGCTGATGAATTTCAGGCTATGTGGGCGATTCAAATTTCGCAATTTTTCTTTTGTATTTCAGGAAAAACCATTTGAGAAACAGATCAGGCCATTCAACTTCATGCTTATCGGATCGGAGAAAAACGACATTATACCATGCCTA
>JAKBRR010000171.1 GCA_021845325.1 Thermoplasmata archaeon | reverse complement strand
GGGAATTATCACTCATCCAACTTACAAACCTTTACCAAATGTCATACTAGCTTGGGATCCAAGCACAGACACGCTTGCAGCCAAAAACATGAAGGGGCCCACTATATACGGTAAATCCAGTGACCTTTCAGGAGGTACTCCGTTATCAAACTTACAAAAGACTCTAATGATCCAGATGAGTGTAGGATAAGGTGAAAAAAAATGGGATTTATTGACGATTTAAGGAGTACGTTCAGCATAAAAAATATACTTGGTGAAGACCCTCTGCATATTGATGATCTTCCGCTTTCAACTGTTCCTGATTATATGAGGAAGAAAGGAGGATTCTGGTACTGGACCGGGGCAATGATAAGCATGGCATTCATCTACCAGGTTGTAACAGGTTTAATTCTTCTATTATATTACAATCCGGCAAATGCATATGTCTCAACTGAATATTTCAAGAACAGTGTGCCATATGGCTCGCTTATTCTGACAACGCATTTATACGGAGCCTATGCAATGATTGTACTTGTATACATTCACATGTATAGAAACTACTTTAATGGAGCTTATAAAAAACCAAGAGAGCTTCAGTGGGTCACTGGTGTTCTGCTACTTGCAGTTACTATCGGTGTAGGTTACTTTGGATATTCCATGTCGGGAGATGTTTTATCGGTCGACGCAACGGATGTCGGAAGAGGCATCGCTCTTTCCTCACCAGTCATTGGACCTTTTATTGAATCAATTTTCTTTGGAAACGGTACATCAACTTCATTGTTCGTTAGAATGCTTGGTTGGCACATCATACTTTCAGCAGTTATAGGTGGACTTTTTGGATTCCATTTTTATCTTGCGGAAGCCAATGGTTTAATGCCATCCCAAAAGAGCGCAAATTACAAAGCCCCTGCTGTAGAAAAAGATCTGCCAGAACATAAGCCCTGGTATCCGTACAACCTTGTTTATATGATAGAACTGGGTGCATTTGTTTTCGGTCTCATCATTTTAATTCCTTCAATTATTACCGAACTGCAGCTTAACATTGTTAATGCAGTTCCACCTCTCTTTGATCCATATCCACAGGTAGCTCCATCAAGCCCACTTGCAGCTTATGTTCCACCTTACCCTCCATGGTTCCTTTTATTCGTCTACAAGGCAGTCGATTTTAAGATGTTTAATGCAGCCGGCGCATTATCTGCATTGGCTGCATCTACAGTCTTTGGAGTAATACCTTTGCTGTATTTCCTTATTGTACCATTCATAGACAGATCGAACGATCTTCATCCCTTGGCGAGACCATTCTTTACAGGTTTCGGAATTCTAGGAGTTGTTTATATGGCAATTCTCTCACTATGGGGTGCTCTCTCACCAGGAATCCCAATCGCAACGAATGATGTTCTTGCTGTGTTTATTCCACCATTTATCATTGTCATGGGCGGAATGTATATGTTATCAAAACTATACAAGAAAGGTTCATTCAAGCCATCCCTTAACAGAATAATTGGCTCTTTCATAGTTTTCTTTATCTTTTTGGTTATAGCAATATTTGAATTTGCAACGTCTCTCGGAAGTATGTTTTCAGGTATCACAGTCTATAACACAGCATTCACACTCATATCGGGATCTGGAATGACTTTTGCTGCATTGGGAACTATGAGGTCTTCAGAGATTTCTAACCTCGCACTGTTAAAAGCCAAAAAAATTAAGGGGTATGAAATGAGCAAGAAAACTGCCATGATAATTTCGTCTGTTCTTGTTATAATTTCAATGGAGATTCTCTGGTTAATGTTGCTTGCAAATCCACTCAATCTAGTTCAGGAGGAAGGATTTGGAATAGGACTGGGTATCCTAATGATTCTTATTGGAATTGAAATAAGATTATACAGGATGGTCTACCTACGTGAGTAATATCAGGGTAAAAGGCTTTAATTCTATTACTTTCTGGCAGGAAGATTCAATCGGGCTGATCGTAATCAAATCAGACAGGAACGGAAATATACAAACGAATACCCTCAATGAACTCATGCAGTCTCTTGCAGTTGCTGCTGCAGATGAAAAAGTGAAATACATCGGAATTACAGGTATAAATTCAGTCTTCGCCAAAGACATATATTTCAAACCGGAAGAATCAGTTAAAGAGGCACTTGAAACAATGCTCTCTTATTCTCTCTTTTCTTCAGGGGTGCAGAAGCCGATAATTTCATTATTAAATGGTGATGCCATAAACATTGGATATGAAATCGCCCTTTTAAGTGATCTGATAGTCTCCACATCAAAGGCTCAGTGTGGATTTACAAAAGATTATCAGTGCCTAATGGGTGGCACAATTGCAAGGAGACGATTCTCTAACCCGACTCTTTCCAAATCGACAGAGAGGAAAAACTGTGACAAGCTTATTGAAGAAATAGATTTTCTTGGAATTGCAAAAGAATTCATTTTAAAAGAAGTGAGGAATAACATCTACCAGGAAAGAAACGCCTTCAGATGGGACCTCAAGGAACGAATCTACGAAGAGCAGATTAATTTTCTCAAGGTACATTCAGATAAAATAAAGAAAGATGATCACCGGGCAAACCAAATCTGAGAGTCAGGAATTGAAGCTTATCACAATCGAAGAAGGTAGAATGTTAATACAGGACACAGAAAAGCTCCAGGTTTCAATCGACATAGAGGAATTTTTGTTTGATATGTAAGGGTGTCCTAATTTTTTTTGGTAAACTGCAGTAAACAATCATTTATGTTAATCCTATGTAGAATTGATTTAAAATTCATGAGTAAAATATTAATGTGGATTACATTTCAGTAATCATGAACAAGGAAAAAAATCTAAGTGTTCTTATTACTGGAGGAACTAGAGGCATTGGCAGAGCTATTGCCTTTAAAATGGCAGATAATGGCTATGATATAATTGCAGTTTACAGAAATAATGATATTGAGGCGAGCGCATTTTCTTCAAAAATTAAGGAAAAGGGCAGAAATTGTAAACTTTACAAAGCCGATATTTCTAATGAGGAAGAACGGTTAAAGATAGTAAACGACATAAAACAAAGCAATTATCGACTCAAAGCTCTGGTAAACAATGCAGGAGTATACAGATCAGAAACACTTGACTCCATTGATCTCAAGGATTGGGAAAGAGTTATACGACTTAATGAAACTGTTCCGATATTAATGACAAAGGATCTTCACAGCCTTATAGAAACGGGGGGATCGGTAATAAATATTGGCTCATTGAGAGGGATTATTTCTTCGACTGAAGGCCTTTCTTATCAGGCATCAAAAGCCTCTTTGATTTATTTGACTAAATCTCTGGCAAAAAGTCTTGCTCCACAAGTTCGCGTAAATTGTATAATTTCGGGATTTATAAAGACAGATATGACGCAACTTCTTCATTCAGATGAAGCCATAGCACGTAAAATTGAATCAATGACGCCCATGGAACGGTGGGGAGAACCGGAGGATATAGCAGAAGCAGTGGATTTTCTCATTTCAGAAAAAGCTTCATTCATTACAGGACAGGGCATAATAATAGATGGGGGTATAGGTCTTTTAAAAAATATGTGAGTGAATAAATCACTCATAGGTTACTGAAAAGCTTGTTCCATCTGATGTAAGGGCTGATGGCTGTGCATACAGTGCTCCACTTGAGGTTGTCATGGTTATGCTTTCATATGGCAATGCTCCAAGCGGTTCTGTAACTCCATTTATCGTGGCATAGTTTGTGCCCGCTATTGAAGTGTAATCAGCGCCATAATAAGCTGTACCAAAGTTTGCAAGGGAACTTAACTGTCCTCCTATTTCAGGTCTTTCTTCAATCCATTCTGCAGATAGCATGCTGGATTTGTATGTTACCTGAATGTAGAAATGTTCATTCTGACTCGTATCATTGAGGTATATGTTCCAGTACTGGCTGTGATGTGGAGCAACACCTGCGTATACAATTGCTGATGATATTACGTCACCCGGGCTAACTGTAAACCCACTTATTGGGGTTTCAGCAGCTGGAAGCATTTCATACCATGCGCTATACTGGGCTGATCCCGAAGAATAATCAGATTCTGTTCCAGTTTGAATCAATGTTCTGTCATGGGAGAAAAATCCACCAATACCAATCCATTGTGATGAGTATGTAGAACTGGACGAAGCAGAAACTGACTGAACTGTCCATGAGCCAGTGATACTTGTAACCACATGAGCGGGACTGCTAAAGCTGGAAGCAGCAACGTAGCCGGCCCAGTTGGTTGAGGAAGTTGTTCCAGACGAACTGGAAACTACTTTTCCGAAGTGCAGTTCATTTGAGGCTTGGGCAGCAATTGATGGGACAGCGACTACCATTAAAGATAGTACAAATAACGCCGCCAATACAATGGCCTTCAATCCTTTTTTATTTATGCTATTGTTCACAAATAATACACACATGTCACATATTTAAGTATTTTTATTGTTATCTTATTTTATATACTTTCTAAATGAACAGAATTATAAGCATAGTGGAAATTTTGTATTATGGCTAAAGATGAATATGAAAGTCTTCTTGATAAATCATCAGACATTTTATCAAAATCAAACATAAGTGAAGAAAGGTTGAAAATACCTGAACCAAACATAATAAGAGAGGGGAAAGTTACCATTGTCAGAAATTTCATGGATATGGTTGATATGATCAACCGTGATCCCAAGCACATTATGAAATATCTGATGAAGGAATTTGGTATAGGTCTGAACCTGGACGGAAAAAGATTAATTATAAACAAGAAGGTAACCCTGGAAGAGTTTACGCAAAAGATAGAGCAATATCTCAATGTATTTGTGAGATGTTATGAATGTAATTCACCGGATACAGAGATTAAAAAAGTAGGCCGTACCAATGTTATTGAGTGCAAGGCATGCGGAGCACAGCATCCGATCAATATGTCCAGG
>JAKBRR010000170.1 GCA_021845325.1 Thermoplasmata archaeon | reverse complement strand
CTTGGTGAGCGTTTTTCAAACAAGCGGTGTCATGGTTAAAATCCCTTTTACTTATATGATTATTTCTTTTACATTAATCTGCAATTGGATTACTATTGTGTATTCATTTACGGAATGAAGAATTAAAGCAATAACTTGAAGAGTTCAAATCTTGGAACAATCATTGCAGTGGAGAATGCTAAGAATCTTGGAAAATTAGTTAACAGTTGAAAGTAGTGTTGGCGAGCAATAGCATTTCATTATTATTTTCAGAATTTTTTTTTATTTTTTGAGTGAGGTAGCCTAAGACCCATACAGGGATGAGAAAAATCAATCCTATTCTACCTTTTCCTTTACTGGACTAAAGATTTTAAGCCAAGCGTTGCATGGAGGATAATCAATGCATACAAATATTCAGAATGTTAGGGATTTGTGTTTATTCTAACTGTACATTTCTCCGTTCTCATACTTATAAAATCTCGCACCACACGTTGGGATCAGCTGAATTCAACTGTCGGGAATATGTCAGATGCGAAATGGAGTCTGCATCTGGGCAGAGCGGAAATGTATGTCACTAGAATGCAAATATTCAGTCAGGAAAATTACTAGAAGATCCGCCCCCCCGATAACATTTCTTCGGAGGTGTTTAAACATACAGCAGCTCAGGATATACTTTTCTCGTCCTCAATTAGTTCTCTGCACATTTTAGATATCTGTTCCACATTCACGCTTTTTCCTGTAGATACTGAAATGTCCTTGATCATTCCAACCAATTTGGTGAGCATATCATCAGGAATGTCTATGTTTAAAGTTCTAAGGATATTTTTTATCATATGTTTGCCTGTGTATACGTTGATTGAATATTTACTTCCAGTAAATACCCTTGAGGAAGCTGCGTGGGTACCGGCAGTGTGCACAGACGTATTTTCTCCAAATACAGGGAAGTTAGCATCAAAGAGTGATGGACCAATTTTTTCCAGAATCAAGTCATGTAGAAAATCATAACATTTGAGGAGAGATTTGATATTGACCCCAGTCTTTTGACCCTCCAATTCCAATATGCTTACAATAGAGGCTAGATCAGTTATGCCATTCCGTTCACCAATTCCAAATATAGAGCAGTCCACATAATCTGCACCTGCTTCTATTCCCGCAAGTGCATTGGCGACGGAGGAACCATTATCGTTATGGCAATGCACTTCGAGCATAGAACTGACATTCTTCTTTACCAGTTCCACAATATTCCTCATTCTAGAAGGAGTTGCTAGACCCTTAGTGTCAGGTAATTGAATGACATCGGCACCAGCTTCTGAAACTTTAGTTGCCAGACTTATCAGTTCCTTATCGGTAAACCTTGTTACATCAACTAGGCCAACCTCAACTATCCTTCCCTTGGATGATGCATATCTTACAGCTTTCAGTACGCTATCCATGTCTTCCAAAGTAAATGGAAGATGTAAAGAAATATTCGCTCCAGTTGAATAAATTTTGTCAATATCAAGCTCCAATGTTCTGCCAAGACCGAAAACCTCTTTGAAATAGTTTCTCTCAACTATCTTTCTGGTTATCTCCTCCTCAGATATATGTGCAGACGGGTATGAAACCAGAGCTCTGGTAATGCCAGAATTTCCAAGAATCTCTGCCATTTTCAATTTCTCATCAATTGTAAAACTGAATCCGGGAGTTTGCAAACCCTCCCTAAGTGTATCGTCCGTAATCATAGAAATGGATAGTCAAAACATATTATAATTTGCTATCAAACCGGTTATATGTTAAATGCTGATTGAGCGCAGAATTATTTTAAGTATCTAACTATTTTTCCTCAGATGATTTTGTCTCTTTTCAGGACATCTATCTCATTTTCTGAGAATCCTAAGAACTTCAATATTTCTTCATCATTTTCACCAAGTTCAGGTGGGTCCCTAATGTATCTTCCACCTAAGGGTGTTGCGGGTACCGTGATATCCTTACCTTTGTATCTTTCTGTAAACATCTTTGGCCTTGCGTGAGGATCTTCAAGAAGTTCCCAAGGGCGATGGAGGGTAGCATAGCTTACATTGATCCGGTCTAAAGTTTTGAAAAGTTCTTGTGAGTCAATGGTCATTATCTTTTCTTCCAGTATTGGAATTAGAGTATTCCTTTTTGAGTAACGACCTTCATTTCTGTCGAGAGATGGGTCATCTTTAAGTTCTGGTACGAGAGCTTTGCTGAATTCCTTCCATTGCATATCTGTAGTGACGGCAATGAAAATTTTCCCTCCGTCCTTGGTTTCAAAGAAATCATATATTCCCCAAGCAAAACCTTCCTCATTTATAGGTTTCAGAGGTTTATTCAGTATCTGATAAGTGGAAATGTGTTGACCCATGAAAAACATGGCAGTTTCAAAGAGACCAACATCGATATATTTTCCCATGCCAGTCTTTTCCCTTTCCATTAGGGCATTCAATATACCAATAACTCCGAACATTGCAGCACCCATATCTACAAGTGAAGCACCAACTCTCATGGGTCTGCCAGTTAAGCCGGTCATATATGCAAGTCCACTGTGAACTTCAATTGGATAATCAAGCGACTTTCTCTTCTCGTACTGTCCTTTCCCATATCCTTTGAGAGAAAGATAAATGAGCCCGGGATTATTTTTAGAGAGTTCACTATAGGAAAAACCTAACCTATCCAATGTGCCGTAACTCAGGTTATCTATGATAATATCTGCCTTCATTGATAACTTCCCTAAAATATCCTTCCCCCTTTCATCCTTTAAGTTAATCGCTATGCTTCGTTTATTTCGGTTGTAATATGGAAATGAACCTGAGCTTTGATTTGTAAGCCTTCTCGAAACATCCCCTTCACCTGGTTTCTCAATCTTCACGACATCGTAACCCAAATCAGACAGTATGAGCCCTGCAGACGGTCCAGCAACTATGTGCCCCAGTTCAAGAACTAGTACCAACTTTATGACCCCCTTCCGCTATGATTTTGGTGTAACAATTCTAAAGAACTCATCTCTCTGAAGCTAATGCAAAACATATAAATTCTCCATAAAAACATTCTAACATCCCTTTTATTTCCTTGTCTCAAACTTCATTATATTTGCATAAATCAGCAACGTACGTTTTGACATCCGAACTCTTTTAATATTTATTGTTGGAAATGGCTCAAAATTGGCAATTTTCATATTGATACAACCTGCAATTCACTAAAAGCTTTAAGGACGTCAGTAAAGAAGAGATAAAATTCAGATGAATGTAAATATCGAAAATTATAGGTTCTCTGTTTCACCGCAAAGCTGTGAGTATTCCTATGTATAAGCACCGCTCGGCTCACTGTCATATTCAAAGTAAGATTTCGGTATAATTAAGAGTATATTCTAACACTATAGAGGGACTATTTAATAAAGCGGGAAAAATGTACAATACATGAAAGTGAGAGTATTAGATCCGTTCGAAGACGGAAAGCAAATATGGCTGGGAGACGAGAAGGGTATGGTGAGAAAGGTTTTTCGGACAATAGACAGGGACCAATGCAACTCAGAGTACTTTGTAAGCGGAATCACATATTTTGAGCCGGGTGAATCATCCTCTCTTCATAATCATCCCAATTCTGAGGAGATTGATTTCATCATTCAGGGCAGTGGAGTGGTGGAAAGTGATAACGAGACGCTACCTTTCAAAAGCATGCAGTATATGTTCATACCTAAGGGAGTAATGCATAGGCACTATAATACTGGCAGAGACACAATGATTCTATTATGGACATATACACCACCTGGAGAATTGCCAAAGGACTGATTCAGTGGAATAGATGAATGAAAGAAGGATTGCTAGGGAAACTCTTTCCCAAGAATTCAAAAATAAATTCATTGCCTTGGGGAAAGACCCTGTTATTTGTGTCCCTATTCTGGATTTCTCAGTTAATACCAAGAATATCCTTGCAGAAAGGAAGGCTGATTTGAATCTGGTTGAGATCAGGTCAGATTTTCTTTTATCATACGGATTCAATCCGGATGAATGTATGGGATTTCTGAAACAATTAGGAATACCCTTTGTTTTTACCATGAGATCTCCTATCGAAGGTGGTCGGGTAAAATTGTCATCTGAGGCACGTATGAATTATCTAGAAAGGTCAATCTCATTCGACCCAGCTTTTATTGATATAGAACTTTCAACCATAATGGAGAACGAGTTGAGATCTAAAGAGCTGATTGAAAACGCTCACTCCAGAAACATAGGCGTAATAGTTTCACATCATGATTTCAATGGTACTCCAGACATAGGAACACTTGAAAAAATTGCTGGGGATGAGGCAAAATCGGGTGCTGATATGCTAAAGATAGCTACTTATATAAATGAAACTGCCGATATTTTATCTCTGCTGGAGGCAACATATTCGGTCAGAAAATCTCTTAGGAAACCAATGGCAATCATGGGCATGGGCAGACTTGGAAGAATTACAAGGGTTGCCGCAGTCTCTCTTGGTTCAGATCTTGTTTATGCTGATCTTGTAGGTTCATCAGCCTCAGGGCAGGTACCATATAACAGAATGAGGGAAATGGTCCAGTCCCTTTACTTTTAAATACAGGTGAATTGTAATGTGGAAAATACTTTTTGATGATTTGAACGGATTCAGACAGGTCACTTTTGAACCTGGAAAAATTGAGAAAGATTATGTGAGGATCAAACCTGAATTCATTGGCGTATGCGGATCAGATAAGAACATTGTTTTTGGTGGAAGAGGAAAGGTAAAGGAAGCAATCTCACTTGGTCATGAAATATCTGGGTTTGTTCTTGACGGAGAAGGTTCGGACATGCAAGGAAAATCGGTTAGAAAAGGAGACAAGGTTGTAGTGTTTCCAAATTATTTCTGTGGAGAATGTCCTGATTGTAAAGCTGGCCATGTAAACACCTGCAGGAATAAAATATCAATCGGCGTTAATTCCAAT
>JAKBRR010000169.1 GCA_021845325.1 Thermoplasmata archaeon | reverse complement strand
TTTCCTGCAAGTTTTTAGAATTAATTGTTCCCGTTCATTAAGGCTGGGTTCTATTCAAATTTAGCTAAAGCAACGATTTACGATGACAAACTATTATAATTGTGCAAATATAATCCTCATAATGAATGCGCTTCTTCAAAGTATTACAGGAGGATATTCAAAAATCAAATTTCTCAGATTTACCATTCTAAGTTTTGCAATCATAGACGCTGCCGCGCACTTATACGCTTCACCTTCTTCATATCCATACGTTACATTCTGGCTGGAGATTGAAGTTGCCGCGTTCATAGTTATAGGAATAGTATTCCTTTTAGGATTGAAAATTTGGTATCTTCCCTCTGTATTGTTCACGGCGTTTAACCTGATGATCTATCTTCTGTCAGGGATAGTTGCCCTGCCACCCATCTCTCCGACTGCACTATCGGGCCATATTCAGTTTAGCAGTTATTCCTTCGGAAGAGCCTTCTCGATGATCGCATGGATATATATTATTGTGGTAGGTTCAGTTTCAATTAAAATAGACAAGGGCTCAAGGTTGAACGATTTACTGAAAGATGACAAAACTTGAAAGTTAAAAGTACTTCGCAGTGAAGTGTTCTCACATTATTCAAAGATATAGTGGATAAAATAGAAATATTTGTGACCGGAAAATAATTTTTCAATAGATATAAGAATTGAGAATACATCATTGAATTATGAAAATCTACATAGATGGATGGAAGGCGAATCTAAGATTTGCCGCAGCTCATTTCATCCCTGAACATGATAAATGCTCAAGACTCCATGGTCATGATTATGCAATAATGGTTAGCGTTGAGGGAACTGTTGAAGACGGAATCATGGCTGATTTTGGCCTCATTAAAAAGAATATCAGGGGTATCCTTGAATCACTTGATCATAAGCTGCTTCTACCCTCTTCTCAAAAATATTCTAAATATGAGATAAATAATGGGTATGTTCATATTTCATATATGGATGTTAAAATGGTTATACCAGAGCAGTTCGTAGCGTTTATAGGTACAAACACAAGCTCCAGTGAGGAATTGTCAGGTTACCTTGGTAAGAAACTATTATCTGTATTAAAAGGTCAACCAAACATAGCTGAAATTACTCTATCCGTTCAGGAAGGCCCCGGGCAGGGTGCCGAATGGAGAGGTAAGCTGTGATGGTTCACGAAAAGAAAGGTATAGTTCTAATGTCGGGTGGCCTTGACTCGGCCACTGTAACAGGTATAGCATTAAACGAAGGTTATGAGCTCCTTGCACTTTCCTTTGACTATGGACAAAGGCACAAAATTGAGATTGAGAAGGCAAAGGAGATAGCAGGTCACTATTCTCTTGAACACAAAATATTCCGAATTGACCTTACTCAGGTTGGAGGGAGTTCACTGACATCTGACATAGATGTTGAATCTGGTTCCTTGAGCAGAGCTCATAATTATATACCAAATACATACGTTCCTTCCAGAAATATAATATTCATCACCATTGCTTCGTCCATTGCAGAGGTAAGAGGAATTGAAACAATTTTTATAGGAGCAAATGCCTTGGACTATTCTGGTTATCCCGACTGCAGACCGGAGTTTTTCAATTCCATGAGAGATACCCTTAACAAAGGAACTAAGTTCGGAACATTAAATGGGTTTAATCTTGAGGTTCCCCTGCAGTATCTAAAAAAATCAGAAATTATAAAACTTGGAACCTCAATTGGAGTGCCCTATGAATTGACCCATTCCTGTTATCTCGGTAAAGAAAAAGCCTGTGGTAAATGTGATTCCTGCCTGTTGAGACTTAGAGGGTTCATGGAAGCTGGTATTGATGATCCTGTGGAATATGAATTTCTTCCTGAATTTTATAAAAAGAAATGGAAATAAATTTAATTTCCCTTGGCCAAAAACTGATCTACTTTTGAAGCGTTTTCTGCAACCGACTTTACAGTTTTCATCCAGAGTTCCCTTTCTTCGGAGGTAAAATCAATCCTGTAAATCTCTTCAACACAGTTTTTTCCTATTTTTATCGGGACTCCTATAAAAAGACCCTTTGCATCATAATGCTTTGAGAACTTTTCATCTATATAAGCAGCACAGGGGATAACTCTCTTCTTGTCCCTGATTATGGATTCAACCATTGCTGTTATTGATGCACCAGGGGCATAATATGCACTTCCAGTCTTCAGATAGTTGACAATTTCTCCGCCCCCGAATCTTGTTCTTTTAACTATTTCATCAATTTTTTCCTTTGATAGCAGATTCGAAATTGGAATGCCGGAAACACTGGAATATCTAATGAAGGGAACCATATCATCCCCATGCCCGCCAATAACAAATGCGTTTATATCTTCTACAGAAACTCCCAATTCCATTGAGAGGAATGTTCTGAACCTGGAACTGTCAAGAGAACCTCCAAGACCTATAATTTTGGAAGGCGAAATACCACTTACTTTCTGGAATGCGTAAGCCATGGTGTCTGCCGGGTTTGAAACGATAACAATGTTTGAGTTTGGAGAATATTTTTTTACGTTTCTTGCTACCGAGGAAATAATCTGCACATTTTTTTCCAGGAGATCATCCCTGCTCATTCCGGGTTTTCTGGCAAGACCCGCAGTTACAATAATAACATCAGAATTTTCCATGTTCTTATATGCAGTTTCGTCAATGGTTGTGAATCCCTTTACCTCTGAATCCACCCCCCAGTGAGGGTTTCCCTCTGCAATGTCAAGCGCCTTTCCTTCAGGTACTCCATCAACAACATCAAAGAGATAAACATCTCCAAGTTCCTTCAAAACGAGGAACTGCGCCAGACTCGCTCCCACATTTCCCGCACCTATAACTGAAATCTTAGGTTTCATTCTTCGTTATTGTCTTAAATAATAAAGCCTTATTCGTTTGCAAATAAGGCTCCAAACTTACCTGAATAATCTGCCGCTATGGCTCAGCGGACTTGTCAAAGCAGTAAACTGGTTTTGAGGAGATTATTTAAATCCACAGATTAATGAATTATCCTTACATTATGTAGCTATGTATAGCTTTGAAAAAGATTATGAATATGATGCTGAAAAGCTCTTTGGGATAATAATGAAAAAGATGAAGGAAAATGGCTTTGTCACACTTTCCTACATAGATTTAAAGCAGATCCTTGAAAATAATTTTCAGGAAAAGTTCAAAACCTATTATATAATGAATGTTTGTAAGCCTCAGGCTGCGAAGGAACTTATAGCTGAAAACGAATCAATGGGTTTATTCCTTCCCTGCAAGATTACCATCTATAAGACTGATAAGGGAGCCCATGTGAGCCTGTTAAGGGTATCATCACTCGCTGAACAGTATTTGAAAATAAAAAGTGGCGCCGTAAAATATGAAAATGAGATGATAGAAGTTCTAGAAAATCTTTTCTAAATTTTTTATTTTTTAAATTCGTCAATGGCTTTCTTCAATGGTATTAAATGCATCAACGCCGGGGAACCATCCATTAGTACAGAAACCATCCCTGCCTCAAGGATTTCCTCTTCTGTTGCCCCGGCATCTAAAGCCATCTTCGAGTGGTATGTTATGCACCATTCACATTGAGAGCTTATGGACAATGCAATTGAGATCAATTCCTTTATCTTCAACGATAATTTTCCATTCTTCAGCACTGCCTTAATGAATGAATCATATGCACCCATGATCTCACCCTGCTCTTTGGAAAGATATTTCATCACGTTTTGAATTTCACCCAATCTCTCTATTTCCGTATTCTTCTCTGACATACATACAATCATTTTAACAAGGGATTAAATGTCTTTTATAAGGGCTCATTTTCTCACATATAAATACCCTTATATAGTCAATGTTCTGAGTTCAGTTTGACTGAATTTTCTTTCTTGATTCTTTCAAACTTTCCCAAAATTCGTCAGGAAGAGTACTTAACTGATTGAACTGCCCGCCGCCATAAATCCACTCACCGCCATCTATGGTCACAACATCACCGTTAATATATCCTGAATAATCTGAAAGAAGATAGGCTGCAAGTTCAGATATTTCCTCAGGATTACCAAGTCGCCCCAGCGGAACTCTTTTCGTCATTTCCTTCTCTATCACTTCAGAAGGAACCAGTCTCTTCCATGCCCCTTCCGTTTTAAAGGGCCCGGGAGCTATGGCATTTACCCTGATCCCCCTGGAACCCCACTCCGATGCCAGGGACCTCGTGAAGGCTGTTACCCCTCCTTTTGCAGCTGCTGAAGGTGTCACATAACCTGATCCTGTCCATGAATATGTAGTAGTAATGTTCAGAATGCTTCCCTTTATCTGCTCCTTAATCCACATCTTTCCAACAGAAAGGCTGAGATGTATTGTTCCCATCAAAACTATTCCTATGACAGTTTCAAATGCCTTTACACTGAGGTCTTCTGTCCTGCTGATGAAATTACCTGCAGCATTGTTTATAAGACAGTTTATTGGACCCAGACCGTTCCATATCTCCTGAACGGTTTCATCTACCTTTACATGATCCCTTACATCACATACATAGTAGTGAGCATTTATTCCCTCCTTCTTCAGGGATTCAACGGCATCATTAAGCCGCTCCTCGTTTCTGCTTAGAATCACTATGGTGGCTCCATAGGAACCGATTTTCTTTGCCATTTCAAGGCCTAACCCTGTTGCTCCACCGGATATCACGACAATTTTATTGGCGAACGGTTTTCCATTCATCATGCATTTGCAATAATCAGCTTATACAATAATCTTAACATTTATATCGCTTTGAAGCAATTGAACTGTTGTGAATCCTGATAAAATATGTACCTCAATATATACTGATTTTTTGAATTGGATGTATATTCAGCCCTTCAACGAACATTATATCATGACACTGCAATCTTTTTGAAAATACCGGATTTGAAATGAATTATGACGCACACCCTCTTTAACATGTCTTCGGA
>JAKBRR010000005.1 GCA_021845325.1 Thermoplasmata archaeon | reverse complement strand
TTTCCTTATACTTGGAACAGCACTTGGAAATGGTGGTGAATTCGAGCTACTTGGAGCAATGGCAGCCATAGGAGCAGTTGTAACACTGTTGACAATACGTGAAACAAAGGGATTGAGTCTGGAAGTATCATCAGAAGATCCTTCTGAAGGGGTGTGGGATTTCAAGCCGAATCAGTCCATGTCCGTAGAATCAGCAACAAAGGGTCAATAAAACCTAATCACCAATTTTTAAATTATATTTTCATCTTCATAATATTATTTTGAGGTCATTTATTACATTTGAAATTAGAATTTATATATTGTTTTAAAATAGCAATTTTATTCGTGATAAGGATTTTCACAAAAGTTGCATATAACATTATTTGTGTTTTCATGGACTGGAAATTTGTAAATAATGCCATCATATATGTATTTTATGAAGCCCTTCAAACTTGACCAGCTCGATCTGGATATCATAAAAATACTAGAGGAAGATTGCTCACTAACCTATAATGAGATTTCAGAAAGAACGGGCAAAAGCCTCTGGACTGTAAGAGATAGAATGGCACTGCTGAAACAGAGAGGCATAGTAAAGGGATGCAGGGGCGATATAGATTACACAAAGCTAGGTATGGGATGTAAAGCATATATATCCTTTAATATCCCTGCCGAGAAAATAGATGAGTTTGTATCCTATGTAAGAACAGAAAAACGAATCAAGAAACTAATGATCACCACTGGCTCAAGAAGATTCAGCATACAAATAGTTGGAGAAGAATGTGGTGAGATAAGGAATTATGCCAGAGGTACCCTTCCAGCATTCGGTGTATATGATGTGGATTTTGAGGTCATACTGGACGAAGTGCCTTAGATGCATAGTGAGTAACCAAAAACAAATGATTTACTTCAGAAACAATTTTTGTTGAAATTAAGTCCAAAAGTCAATTTTTTTGCCAGACAATAGTTAATATAATCACGGCATCCTATTATTATGACAGATGAAATGGAAGAAATAGAAAGATTTGCAAAGTCTACTCTAGGAGGAATGCCAGAAGTGATAAAGCTTCTAGGTCATCATAACGTAGAACTGGCCAAAGAGCAATTCAGGGAGAACAATGAAATGTATTTAGGGAGAAAGTATGTACAGAAAAAAACGCTGGCTCTCATGGCAATGTCTGTATCACTATCAAACGGGCAGGAAAACTCCGCCATGATCCATTTCAAGCTTTCTCAGAACTTTGGGGCTGAAATGTTGGAGATACTGGATTCAATAAAAATTGCAAAAATGGTTGTAATGGCATCAACAATGTCAGTAATGACTGCAATATTGCCCGTAGTGCAGAATAAGAGCGCAATGTCATCAAACGACATTGAAATAAAGAAAATAATGGGAAAGATCCAGTCAGAATCACATATGAAGTCTCTTCCAGATGACATTGTTTCACTTTCTTCAGTGTCTTTCAGCCTTTTGGAGGAACATCTAAAGGAGAAGGCAGAGTTACTTTCACCATTTGCAATAAGCCAGAAAGATGTCTTCCTCATAGCATTTGCAGATGCTGTTTCCATAAGATATCCAGAATGTGCAAAAGTGTATCTAGAGCAATTCTTCATGAAGGGAGGAACTGATAACGAAATGGAAGATGCATTGTTTCTTACAAGATTTATAACTGGGAACAGAACACTGACCTCTGCTACGGGGATACTGAAATGGTAAAATATAATCTTGACTGTATTAAGGAGGAGTGAAGATGAGAAAAAGTACACTTAATTTGTTTGGGTCAGAATGGTTTGGCATTGCCATATCAACACTGGCTCTTGCCCAGATATACATCCTTTCATACGGAGAAACAGGAAATGCCTGGTACAGTTATCTTGGTGAAGGGCTTTCCATATTGGGGATTCTTATATTTCTGGTAATCCTTGGAATATGGATCATACGTGGGCTGGCCATAAGAGATAAGGTGTTTACACACTGGAACAATCTTACAAGGCTGAGTTTTGTAGCACTCATCCCAATTATAGGTTTTGTTTCTAATTATCAGCTGATATATTTCTTCGGCCTTACCGGATGGACCGCAGGTCTCTCAGCCCTGAACTTTTATGGTGATTACCTGTTCGCACTCATTCTTGGAGTTCTGCTTGGTTACAGGCTATACACAAAGGAAATCAATCCAAGGGAAATGAACTATGCAATTGTTATCCCGCCACTGGCAATAGGAACAAGCGTGTTTCTTGCAACACCTCTCATGAAGTACTTTGGTGGTTTTGAAGCACAATCTATGTATTTTCTAGTTCTGATGGGACTGGGAATATTCTTCTTTCTATATATATTCATAGGTTCACTCGCCCTATCAGGGCACGTAACCACAAAGGTTCATGACACACTCCCAACCACTATGCTTCCAGTGGGTATTGCAAGTCTAATAATCATAAATATATTCACAATTTCAGGGTTCAAAGTAATAGGCAATATTTCCCTTTCGTCATCTACAGTAGAATTAGTTTCTATATTGCTATGGGGATTTGAAGTATGGAACTTTCTAGTAGTTCTTATATTGATATTCACCAAGCCATCAAGAGGAACACTCAGTGTCTGGGCATATGGATTTCCTCTTGGTCTCTTTGCAACATCCACGATGAAGATATTTGGGTTCACAAATTATTCAGCACTGCTATGGGCATTCATAGGGATATCGGCTGCACTGAATATACTCTGGGTTTATGCATGGATCAACACTGCCTCATTCCTAAGATCAAAATTGAAGGAAGAATTTAGGGAAAAGAATGCAACTGTATCCGGTAGGATCGAATGATTTTCATTCACCTAAACATTTAAGGCATTCAACATTCGTATGAAAATATAAGAATATCTCCCAAGGGACATTAAATCAGCTTAGAAAAAATAAGAACCAATTCTAGGTTCTTTCCTATAATCTCCAGTAATAGACTTTCTATTTCTTTCTAAAATATAATAATAATGGGCCCGACCGGGTTTATACCTAATATGGTTTAGAAAACTTAAATACTGTATACATATTATCAATTGATCAATATGGGGAAAGAGAAATATGGTTACCTTCTGAAAGATAAGGATATAGCGAGGTGGAAGCATAGCACGGAAGCAGGATCAAAGATAACAGTCGACGTCTATTTGAGAAGGTTAGGATCATTCTGTGTGGAAATGGGAAAGACTCCACAACAGATCCTTAAAATGAAGGATAGGGACTTAGCCAATTTAATTGACGATTACGTGATAGAAAGGGAGAAAAAAGGTAATGCGGGTTCATATATCAAAAGTACAATTAAGGCTGTCAAATCATGGCTTCTATTTAATGGAATTAAACTTCCCAGACAGATAAAGGTAAAGGACGCTGAGAAATCTCCAACTCTTTCAGAGGAAAGAATACCAACTCAGGAAGAGCTCAGAAGGATATTCAATGCGGGAGACAGTAGAGAGAGAACGGCATGCGCCATAGTGGCCTTTACGGGTGTAAGAATAGGGGTTTTGGGAAATTATAGGGGGGCAGACGGACTGAAAATAAAAGATATTCCCGATCTAAAGGTAGACGGCGAAGAAATAACATTCCTTAGAATGCCAGCTCAGATAAATGTCAGAGAAGATCTGTCTAAATCCGGAAATAAGTATTTTACATTCTTAGGACAGGAAGGGTGCATGTACCTTCATAATTACCTTATAGAACGGATGAGATCAGGGGAAACAATAACTCCTGATTCTGCAATCATAACAGCGTCTAAATATGGTCAGAGGACTAAGCAACACATATCAACAACTAACATAGGCGATCTCATGAGGAATGCAATAAGGAATGCAGGGTTCACATGGAGACCATATGTCCTAAGGGCATACTTCGATAGCAGGCTTTTATTAGCACAGGATGAGAGGCTTATACAGAGAGATTATCGGGCATTTTTCATGGGTCACACCGGGGACATCGAGCATAGATACACATTGAACAAAGGAAGGCTACCTGAGGACTTAATCGAATCCATGAGATCAGCATATGACAAATCCAGTAAGTTTTTGGAAACTGAGAAAAAAGGCTTAACAGAGGAGGAAGTAGAAAACAAATTCAGAACTCAATTACTTATTATGGCAGGTTTTTCTGAAGAGGAAATTAAAGAGAAAAATCTACTAAACATGACATCTGAGGAGATAACAAAGATAGCACGTGAGAAGTTATTCGGGATGAGTAAGCCTGACATAACGGATCAGATTGAAAGGGATAAGCAGGAACTAACCAAAACCCATAAACAGAAGGTAGTTTCAATTGATTTTATAGAGGAATACATTAACAATGGATTCGTTGTGAAGATGGCTTTAGGAAACGATAAGGCCATCGTGGAATTGCCTTAATCATTTTTTTCCGACTCTAAAATTCTCTCCCACAAAATGTAATTTTCAAAATCCTTATCATTGTGGCTTTTAGCGTATTCAATGTATTTAATGAAATCCTCATTTTCCATATATTTTTCATTTTCTTTTAAATATTCTTCTATATTCAGAAGATAGCCGAGAGTCAAATTGGGATCAGGATTTATGTCTGTTCTTTCATAGATCCAATAGCCATCCTCCCCTTTCATTTTGTGAAATTGGGGCATTTTATCCATGTACCGTCTTCGAAACATATTCAACTGATAGGAAACTTTGAATTTCTTATTTACGGCCTTAATAAGATAGTATTCAGGAATAACGTAAGTGTCATAGAATTGCGTATACCAAAGAATGTAGTCTCTAATACTTTCTCCGCTTCCCACAAATTGAAATTTGTTAAAAGTATTTAAAGATTAAATCTTTATTAATTTCTACTTAATAGATAAAATCAAACAATTCGCTCCGTTGTAATACTATGGAAAAAATGAATGTCTTATCGTGGTCAAAATGGAGATTGGATTAAAACAATTAAAATTCAAAAGGAAATTAAGTCGGGGACATCGTCAACAGTCAGCCATAAGTGTAGCAGTTCCCAAGCTGTTTTTGGAATTAATGGGAGCAGAAAAATGCCAATACGTTTTTGTGAGTATAGAAGATGAGAACCATCTTAACTTAGAGGTGGTTAGAGAATGATTGACATGACAAAACCCAGGGAGACAGCGAAGAATGATCGGGATCTTTATAACATACTTCTACAGGAACCTGTGCAGATGTCAGAGCAGGAATTCCTGAATAAATTCAGTCTTCTTTGGAATTTGGCGAAGAAGGAGGTAACAAAATGAACAAAGAGGGAATGGAAGAAGTAAATGGCAACTACAACAATACTGCTAAGGTATTTAATTCTTCTCAAAAGCCGCTCAGATACAGTCGGGACAGTTTTGTGAAGGAATTAATCGGCAAAAGAATAAGGATTTCACTAATCACACAGGAAATTTTTGAAGGCATACTGAAACAATTGGGCATGTTTGACATCGATTTAGAAATCAGAACCACTCAGAATATCAAAATTGCAGGTAAGGAAATGACGAGGGAAACCACAAAATCAAGAATTTTCATGAAATCTTCAATCATATGGGTCGAGGTGATGTAAATGGCTAAAACACAAAAGGACAAACAAAAAGAAATAGTAGACGAACCAAAAGAGAGCTCAGCGGAAAAAAGATCAAAGATAGTCAACAAAATAATAACCAAAAATAAGTTCCTTACGCTAAGGGATACGGAAGAACTCCTTTACTTTAATCCTCAGGATGGAGAATGGCATGATGGAGAAACATATCTGAAGGAATTTTTAATCAGTGAGACATCCATTGCCATCGCTTCTTCCGACCCGAAGAAGGGCATAACAAAACTTACAGAATTCACAACAAGCATGTTTCGGGAAGTCAAGGAAATAATAAAAATACAAACTTATGTCGATCCTAAAGCCTTCGTTTGTCCTCCAGAATGGATAAATCTGAAAAATGGGGCGTTGAATGTTCTAACATCTGAATTCATTCCCAGGGATCCAATACCATAATTTGAAGAGGAGTTGCAAGAGATTAACAGATTAAAAAAGGAACGAGACAAGAAAGTCAATGAAGTCAAGGAGACACAGGGAAGGATTGAATCTGATAAGATCAAGGAATCCATTGATGAAGACTATATTTCAAGGATAAAATACATCAAAGAAAAAATAAGAGAGAAAAAACAGGAATGGCAAAAATCACAGACAAAGAAATTTGCGAAGTTCTGTTTCATATCGACCATTCCTACTAAGTTTGATCCATTGGCAATTTGCCCAAAGATTGACGCATTCTTTAAGAGTTTGGAATTAGCGGATGACGTAACAGACGCATTAATCGAACTGTTTGGCTATTGCCTTTACAAAGAATACCCAATAAAGAAAATGTTTATCCTTCTTGGCCCTCACGATACGGCAAAAAGCACTGTTGCGAGTCTGTTGGAGGAACTGCTGGGAGAGCGGAACTATACGGGACTATCTCTGGACGCGATGATGGAGGATCGGTTTGAAATGCAGAAACTGTATAGGAAGTATGCCAACATATCAGGGGAGCTGGCTTCCAGGTTCATTAAAGATACTGCTCTTCTTAAAAAACTGATGGGTTCGGATGCTATATCGGCAAGGCTCATGCACAGCCAGTTAAACTTTATGTTCAGGAACTTTGCAAAACTCATATTTCTGGCAAATCAGATCCCTGCTACGTATGACAGTGAAAATGATTACTTCAACAAAGTTCTGATATTTGAATTCAAGAAGCAGTTCATCGAAGGAGAGAAAGGAACAAGGGATCGAAAGAAACTTATGACGGAACTCACAACTGAAGAAGAGATGTCTGGTCTATTGAATAAGTCAGTCAACGCACTTCAGGAACTCCTTAAAATAATGAAATTCAAAACAAGCAAATCCGAGCAGGAAAATAAGGAATTATACCGAATAAAGTCCGATCCATTCAAGTACTATGTTGAAGAGGGATTGAAATTCAATTACGGCACTCAGGAGATTGATGACCCAGATGGAAACTTGATAAGGGCCTATAAACCGTTCGTTTATTACAATTACGTAAAATTCTGCAATTATTATAAGATACAGGTGTTTCCCGAAAGGAAGTTCTTTTCATTGTTGAAGGACTACATGACGAAAGAGAACATTGAGGAAAAAAGGGATAGTGAAGGGAGATATTACTCTGGAGTTTTTGTAAACAATCTATGGGTCAACACGGAATAAACCACTCCCAAGAGCGATTCCAAGTTTGACATTGACGATCTTTGATCCCTTCCATGATTACCACCATAACCAGGAAACATCCACCATAATTTTTTATCGTGGTAATCTGCGGATGTAGTCAGAGATTATTCTGTGTTATACATTACCACCATAGCCATCATAAATGTAACTTTTTGATGAAAAAAAGTAAAATAAATAAATAAAAAAAATATAATAAGATGACTTTATGGTGGTTATCCTGGCAATCATGCTCATTGGAACGTTTATTTTACTTATTCGGCTCATTACCACCATAGATTTTTATGGTGGCATTATGGTGGTAATCATGCTTCGATGGTGGCAATCAATCGTTTTGACTGTCTGGACTGTCCGGTTTCGGAAAGATTGCCAAAAGTGGGCACTCCGAACGTCTGGAACCCATGATAATCATGTAAGATATCGTTTTATCAACAAACCCCAACGAAATACAAAACAAAATCGACACTGATCCAAGTAATAATCTTAAATTGGGTTCCTGATCTCCTCTGTTCTTCTGGTGGGATTTGAGTAGTGCTATGTATTGTTTTGTATAACCCAGATGTTTACCTATCTCCTCTAACGTTTGGTATACGTTTTAGTCTTTGCCTCCATGCCAACACCCTTCTAATCCGGATATACAAATCTGGCAAAGAGTTCAACCTTCCTGGCATGAGGATACATCAGCTCTATGATTTCACAGGATTTCAAAGGCTTTCTCGAATGATCCGTTCTCCTCTCTTCAATGATGGATGGATGCATCTTTTTGTATTCCTCGTCCTTCTCCCTCTGGTTCTCCGGTATTTCCTCCAGATCCGCTATTCTTTTGACCTTCCATTTGGATATTTTTTAATGAGCGTTTACAGGGACATCTATGATCTTCTTATCTCGGGGCGTTTCTGCTAGGATTTTAATCATTCTATTAATATAACTTATTGATGATACATGGGTCTTTCAGTTAAGAAAATTACAAATTCCGCAAGCGATTTAACTTCATAAAACTAAAGTGTTACAGTTATGTTTATATTCTATCTTCTCATTATTATAAATAGGAATCCGAATGAAAAATGATATTTTACTTGATCCAATACGTTCAATATATGTTCCCCCATATGGATTACAAGGTCAGAATTTTTCATGTCACATTCTCTGGGAACCAAGCTATAATTTAAAAGTGATCACAATACAAACAGACGAAGCCGTTACTATGGAAAATATTTACAATAGCTCAGAGGAGTTTGTAAGACTCCAAGATAATGGTAGAACAGTAGACATAAGTAAAGTAATTGAGAACGGATACATCGGCTTTGTTCTTAAGTCTAACAGAATGATCGAAAATTTTAAAATTGCAAATATAGATGTTCATATTATCCTGTCTAAAGACGGCAATAATGTGGAAGAGAGAAAAGAATATGCATTGAAACTTTTTAGACCTGACCTGAAATTATTATCAGCACCGACACGAATGAAGGTCGAATTCTCAAAGACCATGTTAAACCCAACTTATCAAGATAAGATAAAAATTGCAAATCAAGGTATAGGTGCGGCACTTTTATTAATACTTCCAGGAAATAAGAGTAATATTAAGTTTACAAATTTATTTGGAGAAGAAACAAACCAATTTATTACTAAATTAACTAACGGACTTAACCATTTGAAATATGAGTATGCGGAACATGCAGAACTTTTAGATATGCTAATAAATTTTTTCTCCATTGCAAAAAAACTTTCAAATAGTGAATATAATAATGTTGATGAATTTAAAGGTCTCTCCGAGAAAGTATCAAAACAAATGCAAAAAATGGAAAAAAATGACCCCGAATTTGTTAACGATGTGTCAAATTCCATATCAGATGTTTTTCACTCCGTATTTTCTGCAAATAAACAGTTTCAAAGTTGGGTTCATTCCATAGAAAGTATGCGTAGTCAAAGAATTACTCTCTTAAATCCACTTTCTGCTATAGAAACTCAAAATGAGACAACCAAGTTAACCCTTACATTCCTATATTTAGATGCCATAGGGAATGTTTATCCTGAAATAGAAACGGAAGAGATTATCATAGAAAGTTCAGCAAGTGGTAGCATAAAAATTCCCATTTTTGAGTTAATAACTTTAGAGGGGGAATGAATGGACCCAACGCGATTAGTATCTGATGGCTTATCGGCTTATAAATTAAGTAAAGACTCTTTCAAAATAGTCAGTGATGTTATTGCCTCCCTAAACCAGAGTGGGGCCCACCCAATATATCCCGAGTTAAGAATAAAATTAAAGGAATCAACAATGGAGTTTAATTCCGGTTTTGAATTAAAAAAGAAAATATTTCAGTCTAGTAAGAACGTAAAGTTAAATATCCCAGTGCCAGCAAAGATTCACATACATTCTCTCCAGCCTTATCAGCCTCTTTCCGGAATATTCAGCATAAAGAATGATGCTATATACTTAAATACAAGTGCACTTGAACAATACGGAGAAAGTTTCAGAGTTACCATGGAATATTCTATAGAGAGAGATGAAGCAGTCAAAAATCTGGTCTACTCAAGTGCTCCTATGGATAGTTATATTGATACAAACTCAGGAGATGAAAATGAAAGGTATTGGTTACATGCTGAACTAAAAACTCTCGAACTATTAAAAACTATTTATTCTGCCATTAGAATAGAAGATGTAGAACTAATGGTTGAAGTAGCGGTCAAGGAACATATAAGAGAACTTTTTAGCCAAGATATTCGATTTGAATTAATGATGATGGCTAAATTTACCTCGTCGGATAGAAACGAAAGGGCTAGAGCAATTAATTTCAGAACTCGCCACACACCAAAATTTAAGGGAAATTTGTTCAAAGTGATAAATGACCTCCAAGAAATTCTTCAGCCCTCGAGGTTTAGGTCATTCCTTAGCATTAACGGTCAAGACTTCAGATATAATAGTTGTCAAAAAGGAGTTACTTTAGCAGACGCAATGGAACCTATTTATTTGCCAAATTATATGAACGTAATTTCATCAACAGATTTGACACTAAATGAACCTGCTAAAAGTGGAGAACTTGTTTATAAAAAGGAACAGTTTAAAAAACGAATTAAAAAAACAATAGATGGCGCAAAAGAGGAAACAAAAGGATACTAAAAAAGACATCTTAGTTTTCAGAGTCTTTGATTAAACTTTCCTTAGAAAGTTTATAGCAAAGGAGAACCCGTATTATTCCAAATTTAAATGTTAAGGGATTTCCTGACGATCAGATAGCGGTTCCATTTCTATTTTAGATCCTTCCATGATCCGATCTCTCTCCTCACTGGGTTTTGCAGGGGTTTCTAAGCCATTGCAAAAGAACAAGAGGTCATAAAACTGTTGGATGCATTGATGTATTTGTTGGATCAGATGTTGGATTACACGTTATTGGCTATTCAGAACCAATGGAACACTACATATTTACAATTCTGTTGGATTTTGATAGAAACGCTATTTTAAAATATTATAGAATAGTAAGTAAAATATGGATAAGACTCTTAAACAAAAGTTTAGGCAACCGTTCGGGTTTTATATGGAAAATCTGATTGGAAAACATTTCAATTTAAATGATATTTTTACCATGTATTTTACTCACTCATATGCACATGAATGGGGAATTGATATAAACGACGAAGACTTAAAACAATTAAGAAATCTACTAAAGGTTTTGGATGTTAATACAGATAAGCTAGAAGAACAAGTCTTTGATATACTCAAAAATAAGAATAAAACATTTTATATTAGCAAAAATCAAAAAAATTACACTGAGTCAATCAGAAGATCTTTTTCAGTTAAGGATAAGGGTAAACTCTTAAGGAAGAAACTTATTTTATTGGCAACTTCAAATCTGGTTTCAATTAACAAGGTAGAACTTTTAAGAATTCAGAACCACAGACTAATAATCAGTGAAATAAAAAGCCAATATGGACCAAAGGTCGATCATAGGATTGAATTCAACAATACACAGTTAAAATTGTTATTGAAGTTGGCAAGGCAGAACATTAGTGCTACCTTAATTTATGCCATAGCCCTTCCAGAACCAATGTTTATAGAAATTCCAATAGAAGAACTGTATGAAAAATTGGATGAATATGAACACTTTGATGGCTTAGAATTTACTAACTATGATTGGTCATATCTCAGGATGACTATTCCAAAGAAATTTAGGGAATTGAATAAGTTTACCAAGATTGACAAATCGCTATACAACTATAATGATGAGTCAACGCTCTACAATTCTATTCTGGATTCGTTTCCGCGAAAATTTCAACGTCTTGAGGAATATAGGAAAAATAGCTTTTAAAGATTAATGCTTCATGATAGGTGGACGTTAATCTTCTATGTATGTTTATTATCTTACACTCATATAATTCCTTTTAAGGCTATCCTTTCAACCTGAATGAGATTACATTACCCTAATGTCTCTGAATTAATTTTGACAGGCTTCTGAATTCAGAGAAATTAGAAATTATGAAATCCCATGATAATCATGATATAGACTTCGATAGATCGACAAAGTTATGGAAATTAAAGGAAACTATCGAATATTGGTTCGATGG
Source organism: Thermoplasmata archaeon (assembly GCA_021845325.1). The sequence continues at coordinate 11,807 of JAKBRR010000005.1, read as the reverse complement.
CATGGATCAAATGACAATCCAAAATCTCAAATTCAAAATTCGATATTAAGAGGCGTCGCATGTATAGTTACATTATGGCTTTTAACATACATTCTCAACTTTTTTTTAAAATTCAGCATGAGGATTGCCGGATGAATTAGAAATACATAGGTTCTGTGAAAGATTGTGGTTATTAAAATTTTATTAAAATTGTGTTAAATTCAATTAAAACTAAATAGTTCTATTGATTCTTTATATTATGGTTAAGTCGGATAGAGAGAACGGAAAGTCTTACTATGCTCAGGTTAAAGAAGAAAATGAAAGGTTGAAAGAAAAGGTCAGTTGGCTCGATTCAGAATCATTCCTTCTGGATAGTTCAGCAGACATAAGGCAGGTTTACTCATTCATGAAGCGCAATCCCTCATCGGCTAAGTTCATCTTCAAAAAATACAAAGCATTGCAACCAACAATCCGGGAGCTATGCGATCCTGACAATCCGTTATATCTGGATGGTGTTAAGAAATCTCTTGAAGGGATAGTTCAGAATGAGGAGGCTAAGGAGGATCTAAAAAGCATTCAGGAAAAAATCGGATTTCTTGGCCGTGAAAGGGATAAACCGAAGAAGAACTAAAAGAAATGAAGAATAACTACGACGAACTGGAAGAAAATCTAAAGAAAATAAAGGTAGAACTGAATGATTTTGAAAAACAAAAAGCAAACATAAGAACAGACATGGCTCTGGAAAAAATAAACGGTGTCTTTGATTCCATTATTAAGATTGCAAACTCAATAACAGATAAGTGGAATGAAAGGCTAAAACAAAACCCACTTGAATCATCGTTGAGAATAGAAAGGGATACAATAAATGCTTTGGAGTTCATTGGAAAATCAACAATGGAAACAAAAGACATATTGAAAACAGAAGACTTTCTTTCACCCGACAATTTGGATAAATATCACAGGGCACAATTGGAGAAGTTGGAACAGGAAAAGGAGAACGCAATGAACGAAATGAACAGTTATATGCTTCATAACCCGAAGAGGGTAATCAATAAATCTTTGGATTCTTTAGGTATGATTATCAATAAACTGAACAAGGCAGAGGATGATGGTGCAGGAGGAGTCTATCTGAGAAGATTCCTGAAAGGTAACATTGAAGCAGAACTTTCAAAGGTTTCCAAGCTGTTATCTCATCTGCAATATCAGGTTGAGAATGTAGAAAGGAGGAAAAAATAATGGATGGCGCAGATTCAATAAAAAAGAGAACAAAAAGACTGGGTAGAAAGATGCTGCACGTTTCTGTGGATTTGAACAACAGATTGCAGAGATCGTTTGGAAAGGCAGCAAATCAAAGGGTGGAAGTACACTAAAACATTAACTATATATATAGCTGGAAAAATATCTAATTATGGCAAAGAGTAAAAGATGTCTCTTCTCAAATAATAAAGATAGGGTTTAAGTCCCAAGAAATAGATAAATGAAAGAGTTGGCAAAAATGTTAATAATGGCTAAAGATGTAAAAACTCCTCATTAACAAGGATAAGGTATATATTGAAATTACTTGATGTTTGATAACATCCCTCTTCGCTTATGGATTAATTCTTTTGATTAAAACAAATGTTTTTGTATTCGCATACATATATAATGAAAGAATATGAAAAAGGATGAACATACTATTATACATATTCCACTCAGAACAATAATTGGTAGTTTTTTTACACTCATTTGGTGTATACTCACTTCTATAGACTACAAAAATGTCTTAAGTGTATATAATTCATCTAACTTATCCTACGCACTCATAACAGTGTATTCTTTATTCTTTGCAGGAATAATTGCTATGACAGCCGCAGTTATTTCGTTGCCAGTTACAAACAGTTTATTTGAAAATGCAAGCGACATCATAGATGTGTTACTCACTCTATCGGGAGCTCTTGCAATTTTAATAATGGCTAACATCTCTGCATATTTCACAACAGGTCCGTTACAGACAATAGCCATTTACTACCAGATTTGGTCTCTACCTGCTTTGATGACATCATTCTATCACGTAATGCCGATCAGAAAGAATCCAAAAAAAGACTTCACAAAGTCCGTCTATGGATTGAAGAACAGGCAAAATTTATTATAAAGTCCTAAGAAATATGGACGTTTTAATTGTAGTAAGATTAAGGACGGAAGCATATCTAAAAATAAAACTACATAATCAACTTGATAATTATGAAAAATGGAGAGATTTGAATATAATCAAATCTGTATTATGGAACCAAAAGAAAAGATTAAAGAGAGTAAGATCATTAAGATGTGTAATAAAACAAAGTGGGGATTGAATGGATATAATGCTAGATAATAAGTTAATTCACAATGAATTAAAGAACAGATTTGATATAAAGGAGTGAGAGGATGGAAGAAGAACATAATTATGATTTTGAAAACAAAGTTTTCAATTTAGACTGTATAAATGGTATGAAAGAGAATATTCCAGATAATTCTGTAGATTTAATAATAACAGATCCTCCCTTTGGTATAGATTTTAAACCACATAGAAACAATTATCACAGAACACAATCTTCAGTTTTAGAGGGCTACAATGAAATTAAAAAAGAGGATTATTATGATTTTACATTTAAATGGATGAGTGAAGTATACAGAATTTTGAAAGAAACTGGAAGCATGTATGTTTTTTCTGGTTGGAACAATCTTAAAGATATCTTAAACGCATTAGATAATGTAGGATTTGTAACGATCAATCACATTATATGGAAATATCAGTTCGGTGTAGTGACAAAAAATAAGTTTGTAACCTCCCATTATCATTGCTTATATGTATGTAAAAATCCGAAAAAACGTGTATTCTATCCATATTCAAGATATGATAAAGGTATGGTAGTAAATAAACGGGATTTACGTTATCATGATGTAGAGGATGTATGGGAAATTAAAAGAGAATACTGGCATGGAATAGATAAAACGCCTACGAAATTACCAACTGAATTAATAACTAAAATATTACAATATTCAAGTAAAGAAAACGATCTTATATTGGATCCATTTTTAGGCTCAGGACAGGTTGCGGTAGTAAGTAAGTCAATGAATAGAAATTTCTCAGGCTTTGAAATTTCAAAAAGGTATTATGAATTTATAACTGAGAGACTTAAAAATAATAATAAAATTAATTTAAAAACTAATAACCAATCAGATTTATTAAAACCAATCAATCAGCAAAATTTCGAATATGAATAATGTTCAAATTTATCTAAATTTTTTAAATCTAATTCATATTTAGGTTCTCTTGGATTTCCATTAGAGTTTCTTCCTTGATTATATGTTCCTAAATATTTTAAGTTATCTTTGCTTATTTTGACAAAAACAATCTCTTTTAAATTAAATGATACTTTCCTTAACCTTGAACTTGCACCTCTTTCAATTCTTTCTTTTTCATAATTACTTTTTCCACCTTTTAATTCCTCCACCCAATTTTGAAATGTTCTATCTTCATCATTATATTTAGCATTTCCAGTGCCTATTACTAATCCAACGGATCCATAATCTTCAATAGCCTTATCGATAGCTGCTCTATCATTAATTATCAATTCAGTTTTTTCCTTTCCCTTATAATCGTTTTCTATATGGCATTTAAAATCCCACGGTATGATCTTGAAACCATCAAACTTAACATTTCCATATTCCTTTCCTGGTATTTTCATTATTTTATCTAACTTTTTTTCACATAAAAACTGAAAATACCAACCAATCCACTCCATTTGTCTCCATTGATTATAACCACTATTTTTCATATCTAATATTGCATGTTTACCATTCCATTCTTTGTTTATACTACTTAATTCACAAGCAATCTCTTTTGCAGCATTTTTAAAATAATTATCTTCTTCCATTTTATCAATTACCTCTATATTTATATTTATTTATTAGTTTCGGTTTAATCACGAATGAAACAATTAACCCTTCTAACTTTATCTGAAATTGTCAATTATCATTTTAACAGTTTAAAGAAGGAGTAATTTTGAGGATATATATTGCAAACAGATATTGAGATCTATCCTTACAAAGGGCTTCAGGAGATATTCTAACAGAAATCTAAATACGTTAAGATAAGGGAAAATTGGAAATGGCTTTTTGTGAAGATGACTTTTGAGAATTGAAAATATGAATCGAACATGAATCTAAATAGTTTCAAACCTATTTGAATTAAATGGGCATATATCGTTAACATTTAACTTATTCCACTTATTACCCTCCCAATGTCAGAAAAACTAATCGCAGTAACGAGAACATCTTCCAGGGGTTCATCGTTGAGGATTACCCTACCAAAAGAGATAGCAGAGAAATTGAATGTTTCAGAATCAGAACATATCGGATTTTATGAGGTTAAAGGGGAGATTGTGGTAAGGAAGATTGAGTGAGTTAGAGCTACTAACTCATTAGCGGCTCTATTGGAACTTGGATGAATAAGCCTTGACTGCGTTTACTATTTCCTTCTGAAATTTTCGCTCTTCCAAATCAGTCAAAACATTACAACTTGCAGGAGGAATAATGATGGTAGATTATCGGCTATACTAAGACTTACTATGTCGTTGTTATATAAGTACACAGAGACAAAACGAATGGTATAAAAGAAGTATTGCGTCTATTCCTATCATATGATCGGAAACAAAACTATCGAATTCTTCGTATAATGGATAATGAGGCCTATTGATGGTATCTGTAGTATTATTTACTAATAGATCCATAAAAGTTATTTTAAGGAAGCTCCCCATATGACCTATGAAGAAAATACTTGGTGATATAAAATGACCGATTGTTTTGAAAAAATTGGGTTTTTTAAAGAGAGTGAATTGATTAGATACCATATGTCGTATATGGAAAAAGAGGGCAGGTACAAATTCTTTGAAATGGCACGAAAACTTCTTTGCAAAGATTACAAGACAGAGGGGAGGCTCTTATTGCTTTACGGATGGAATAGCGCCTGGCTAGCTAAGCGTTCAGGAGAATTCAATCTGGACAGATTTGTAAAAACTTTTGAGAAATGCAAAACTCACTTCGATGAACTACAAGGAGAAAGTTTACAGAAAATAGTTTTAGAAGACCATAAAAAGGACATAAAGGATATTTATGATACCCTTTCCAGTGTCGATGATATAAAACACACCGGAGCTACTAAGTTAATGGCTCTTGAAAATCCAGAGTTGTTTGTGATGTGGGATAAGGGAATTAGGGAAGAAGTATACTGTATTAAAGATGAGGCAACTGGTGAAAAATATTTTCGCTTTTTGGAGACTGTTAAGGAAAAAGCAAAAAACGTTATTTGGATACCGCAAAAATTTGATAATATCACACTTGCCAAGGCAATAGATGAGTTCAATTACATGAAATTCCAGGAAATGCCAAAAAAGGCTAAAGCAAAGTCAGAATAAGCGCAAAGAAAGAATAAGAGCAAGAATTTCCAAAGTTCGTTTCTAAACATTGTAGATAGCAATGAAAGTAGCTGGAAAGATGAGGGAAAAGGGCACTCTGGGTTTCTGGTTGGCAGAGGTGAATTGAAAGAAGATTATCATGCCATTTTATAAAAATAAAAGCCTAATTTCATACTCATAATGAATTTTAATAGAACAAAAAAAGTAGAAAAATACCAGCTGATAAATGTCATGCTGAGGATTTCCAAAAACTACCACAGAAACGAGAGATTGTCGAAGACAGGCAAGGATCGCCCTGTTTTCAATGAGATAAAGGATCAGATCATGGCAAAGCGCATCAGAATCAAGAAGGGGACAATGCAGGGCGCATCCTTCATTGAGGCAGACAGGGGAGAATATGGAAAGCCAAGAGGAAATGATGCAACCCGCAGATCCAGAGATGGCAGATCAGCCGCCAAGAATCATGGGAAGCATTACGGGTACAAGCAGCACACACTCACAAATGAAATCAGGATCATTGAAAAATTATTCGTTACACCAGCAAATGTCCATGACTCCATGATAGATCTCAGCATTCCAGGTATTTTTTTGTTGCAGGGACAAGGGATACTTCAGATCTGAGTGCAGGGGAATCAATGGAACAATGGATTGTTCTTTCGGGAGACACAAGCTTCCAATGAGGAGTATCCGAAGGAATCTCCGTATATCTAGAATACGATCAATAGGGGAACATCCATATGCATTCATGAAGCGCATGTTCGGATTCTCACATACCTTCGTAACAAAGGTACAGAGAGCGAGGATCAAGAAATATTCCACAGCCATATGTTATAATCTCATAAGATCAAGATATCTTGACAGGATAGCGTAAGCCATCGAAGTTTAAATAAAATAAAGGAAAAAACATGTTGAAATTCACCATTTTCCATATATTTTAGGCATGGTTAGCTGACTCTACAATGTTCAGCAAAACCATTGTACTACATCGAATGATTTTGGGAAATCCTCTTGAATAAGTTTCTCATGTTCTTGAATGAAAATATTTTTACTCATCATTACACTGTTTTTATTCAACCATTATTATATCCCAAAAATCGATCCGTTAGTATATAAAGAGAGGGTAAAAATCCTTAGGATACTTATACCAATCAATTGCTTACAGTCATAGTAAAATAAGGATTTTTCCAAAAAACTAAACTGTATATGGAATGGGCCCGACCGGATTCGAACCGGTGACCTCCTCCGTGTCAGGGAGACATCATACCGCTAGACTACGAGCCCTCGTGTGTGAATGTGATTATAGATAATTAGTTTTTTTATCAATGTCATTAATTTTATGAAAATGGTTTTGATGAGATCGGCACGTATCTATTTCGACAAGGTTCATCTTAGATGGATTAAATATAAGGTAAATGGAATAGAGGAACTCTCTGACAGGTTGTATATATCTTTCATCTACAATTTTATATTGAATTGATATGCACATTAATGAGTGGTATCATTATTGTTCATGGTGGAGTTGGATCAAAGGGAAGATCTCTGGAAGATATGAATGGTGTTGCTTCAAAAAGCAAGGATGATGATCCACTAAAAACTGTTATTAATGCAGTAAGGTATATGGAAGATGATCCAAGATTTAACGCTGGAACTGGATCAGTTATAAGGATAGATGGCTCCATTCAGATGGATGCAGCCGTAGCCATTCCTGGTTCTTTCGGTTCAGTTATTAATATAGAGCGAGTGAAAAATCCCGTACTTGTTGCTTTGGATGTAATGGAAAAAACTCCGCACATAGCACTTGCAGGCTCAGGAGCCATAGAGTTTGCAAGAAGATCTGGATATAATGACTATAATCCAGTAACAGAAAAGGCTAGAATAGCCTATAAAAAGATGGTAGATGCTATAAAAGATAAAACAAATTCTGAAGAAAGATACTCAACAATAAAGAAACTGATTGAAGATGGTCTTGTGGAAGAGCCACATGATACCGTAGGTGCAGTGGCATATATAAATGGAAAGTTCGCCGCAGCAGTTTCAACTGGAGGCGCTTCACCAATGATGCCAGGAAGAGTAGGTGATGTGCCTTTAATCGGTGCAGGCATCTACTGCGGACTAAATGGTGCAGTAGTTGCAACCGGTTTAGGTGAAGAGATTGCAAAAAAGCTCCTTTGTTACAGAATTTACTCACGAATAGGAGAGGAACCTCTTAACAGGATACTAATGGAAGAAATAGATAACATGGAAGGAAAGCTTGCAGGTGTCATTGCCGTTTCAAGAAACGAGTATGGCTTTTTCTCAAATGGATCAATGCCAATTGACACATTTCAGTTTTGATCTTTAAGCTTTACAGTTATCTTATTTAAAAAGATGTGCCAATTCTCATTTTTTTATGAAAATTTATATTGAAAGAATACATGAATAGCGGTCTGGGAATATGGAGTTTGATAAATTTAAATTTATGCAATTCCCACGTGATATCTACGTGGGTCACGGCGTTTTACAGAGAATCAGCGAAGTAACTGAAAAAAATCTTAGAAATGGAAAGGTCTGTATTGTCACCGGTGAAAATACAATAAAGGTTGCAGGCAAGGAAATTTCGGATATGCTATCAGACAGTTCCATAGATAATCAGATAATCATAGCTGGAAGCGCAGACGAAATAAATTTAACTAAGGTAACTGAACTTGCAAAGGAATATGGTGCAGGAATGATCATCGGCGTGGGAGGTGGAAGCAAGATTGATCTTGCAAAGAAAACTGCGTATTACCTGGGAGTACCTCTCATAAGTGTACCGACAACCCCAAGTCATGATGGAATAGCATCACCACGAGCATCAATAAAGAGGAATGGGTGGTCGGTGTCAGAGGAAGGGGTCATGCCCGTATCAATTATAGCTGATACCGCGGTCATGATAAAGGTTCCATTCAGGTACCTTTCCGCAGGTGCAGCAGATGTAATTTCAAACGAAACAGCAATAATGGACTGGAAATTAGCGAACAGGATAAAGGGGGAAGATTACAGCAGCAGTGCAGCTGCCATAGCAGAGTACGCTGCAAGGGAGCTCATAGAGAAATCTCATTTAATAATGCCTGGCGTGGAGGAATCTGTATGGCTGGTTACCAAGCAGATCCTTGCTTCAGGTACTTCAATGGCAATAGCAGCCTCATCAAGGCCAGCCAGCGGAGGCGAGCATCTGATCGCTCACGCACTGGACATGATGGCGCCAGGAAAAGCCATACATGGAGAACAGGTCGCTCTTGGTTCTATTATAACAATGTTTCTGCATGGAGGGGACTGGAAGGCCCTCGCCGAAATATACAGGAACATCGGTATCAAGACCAGGGCAAGTGATTACGGCATAAGTGATACCATAATGGTGCAGGCCGTAAGAACAGCTCACAGGATAAGACCTGAGAGATTTACGATCCTTGGAGACATGGATCTGAGTTACAGCGCTGCTGAGAACGCCCTCAAAATAACCAATATAATTTAATTATAAGGAGGGAAAATAAATGGCAGCAAAGATATCCTTAATAGGATTGGATCAGGCAGAAGTGGGTCATGTATTCAGGTTCGTGCAACCCTTACAGACCTGTTCTGAATGCAAGATAAAGAATGTATGTTTTAATCTGGAACATGGTAAAAGATACAGGATAAAGGAAGTGAGGAAACAACAGCATCCATGCATGGTCTATAACCATGACAAGGTAGCAACTGTTGAGGTTGAAGAGATGGATGAGGATCTCGTCGTTGAATACGGAAACAAGATCCAGGAAGGCTCTACACTGTCACTGAAGAGCAGGAAATGCGATCACATAACCTGCGAGTTCATAGAAAAGTGTAACCTGACATATTATGGTGATGAGGTGAAATTCAACATCAGGAAGATAATGCATAAGGTAGACTGCCCGAAGGGTTACAATATGAAGATGATCGAGGCAAAGCTGGTTAACGGAAAGAACTAGGAAAATCATGTCATCAATTAAAATCGGCATAGCGGGAAAGCCAAATGCAGGTAAATCCACACTTTTTTCTGCCATCACCGGAACAATGGTCGCCATTGGGAATTATGCATTCACAACAACCCAGCCAAACGATGGGATAGGCTTCATGGACACTGTATGCCCGCATCTCGAACTGGGTAAGCCTTGCAATCCCAGAAGGGGAAGATGTGAAAACGGTACAAGATTCATACCCGTAGAAATGGTAGACGTACCGGGGTTGATAGAGGGATCAAGCGAAGGCAAGGGCATGGGCAACATGTTCATGGATGCCCTGAGGGATACAACGGCCATAATCAATCTACTTGATCCTGTAAGCGAAGAAAAGCGGATTTTAAGTCCAGCGGAGCTGATCCATGATGCCGAATCAACCGAAAATGAAATAATAAGATGGTTCACATCAAGATTTTCAAGTGACTGGGAAAAATTCTCAAGAAAACTATCACAGTCACACATCACACTGGAGGAAGCACTTCTTCAGAAGGCAGCATTCTTTAACCTGAAGCAGAGAGATATCAGGGAAATACTGCAGAGACATCATTTCACAGAAGATATTACTAAATGGGGTGAAGATGAAAAAAGGGAATTTTCCTCCATAGTCATGAGTGAGATCAGGCCCATAATAAGGGTGTTGAACAAAGGAGATCTTATTGAAAACAGGAATCAATACGTGGACAGAGGATTTGTAATAATATCCTCAGATTATGAACTTTCCATTGAAAGGGCATTTAACGCAGGCCTGATAGAAGGCATAAAAGACATCCGGCCAAAGGAAAAGGCAAACCAGAAACAGAAGGAAGCAATCCAGAAGATGGATACAGATTATAAGTCAGGATCACTATCAAGAATTTTTGATGTGTTGACAGATATAATCAGGAAGAACCTGAGAAAGATAGTTGTATATCCAGTTTATGATGAAACAAAATGGTGTGACAAGGATGGTAACGTTCTTCCAGATGCCATAATAATGAGCCAGGGGCAGACAGCAGAGGACCTTGCATATGAGGTTCATACAGATATAGGAGAAGGATTCATAAGGGCAATCAATGGAAGAACAAAGATGGTCCTCGGACGGAATTATGAGTTGAAGGATTCAGACGTGATCAGGATAATTGCAAGGACAAAGTGAATTTTCTCATCCCATCTCTATCAATAAAACTTAATATAACATGGAATAATTTTTTGGGAGTGATATTATAAGGAAGAGAAAGTGCAGCCAGTGTGGTTCATCAATTCCAGATGGTTCTGATTACTGTCCTTCCTGCGGAACCATCTATGACTCTGGCATGAAATATGGTAGTAAATATCATTTAAAATCAGGCACGAAGACAGTTGATCTTGGAGATATACTGCCCGGGGAAAGAATACTTGGAGAATACTCTCCATCAAGCAAGACCTACAGAAAGGTTGCAATATCAAGAATTGTCTCAACCTTTATATCATTTTTATCTCCTGTTCTCCTGGCATTGATTGAGTTGTTGGGTTCCGGTTCAGATCCACTTCTGAACATTGGCGAAATTCTCACAACATTTGGAATAACAATCATCCTAGCTTCTATCATACTTGGACTTGAACTGGCCAAGTACAGAAAAGAATTCACTGCAAGATATGTAATTACCAGTACAAGGGTTGTAAAAATTATAAAAAACCGCATAAAAATGGATCTCGCAATTGATAATATTGAGAATGCGGTGATAACATTTGAAGCAATTTTCCGTTCAAAGGATTATGCCGTGTTCTTTCCACAAAAGGGTTACATGGATCTAAAGGGGGTTAACCTCAATATTCCCATGGTAACCAGCAGGGTTGCAGAACTGGGGCATATGGAAGAAGAAAGCTATGCTAAAGTAATAAAGAACAAGAATGGCAGCGTAACCATTGGTAATGCGAGGATCGCAAGAACTCACCTGAAGAACCTGAGGAAGATAAGAAAGGATATGATGCATAGATCATTTCTATTCCTAACAGAGGAAATGGCAAGGGAAGCAGCAAGAACATACTGGGATTTTGTGAAGAATATTAAAGGAAGCCCCCAGTAGGGATTAAGTGAGTTAAATCATCTGTAATTTTTGTTCATCAGTTCATAGTAAAATTCATCAACATAGCCATCTCCTGGAACGAAATGATGTTCTTTCATTGTTCCACATTTAATAAAGCCATTTTTTTCCATGACTTTCTGAGAGGCAACATTAGGTTTGTAAACGTTTGAGTAAAGCTTGCGAAGGTTCATGGTTTTGAATGCAAATTCAACAATTAACCCCAGTGACTCAGTCATATAACCCCTTCCCCATTTTTCCTTCGATAGAAAATATCCAACATGACCATTCCTGTCTGTATCTATGGGTCCAATACCAATTATTCCAGCTACTTCCTCTGTCTCATTCTCAATGAT
>JAKBRR010000168.1 GCA_021845325.1 Thermoplasmata archaeon | reverse complement strand
CTTCAATGAAAGGCGTTTAAATCCCGGTCTCTTTTCCAGATCAAGATTATGAAATATGAGTCCATCCCTCCTGGGTTCCATTATCTGAGTGGGGTAATGAGATATTGGCCCATTTATGGATATTCGTGCAAAAAGATCTATATCTTCAGAAACCTTAAGATTCCTCCATGCCCCGGCTTCCTCGATCATCTCTCTTGGGATAATTGAGAATTCTGATATGAGAACCCTCTTCTCCCTGAAACGGAGGTACGAGAATATGAGATCGGAATAGTCGATCTCGTATTCCTTTTCTGAATCAAACATAATTATGTGGGAGCCTCTTAATTCAAGGAATGCCAGATTTTTTGCAAGGCCTCTACTCATACCCGGTCTTTCGAAAACCCTGAAATTTTCAATGGAATCCCTTACTCCAGCAAGTGAGTCCGGATGAATGGGGAACATACTAGTATTAATAATGGCAATTTCGTAAGGTTCACCTATCTCCTGAGCTATTTTATCGATGCTCATTATGGATTCTTCAATAAATTGATCCCTTCCTTCGAACACTGTAAGAAATGTTAGAAACAACTCCTTTTTTGAAATCTTTCTTAATTCGTATATTTTACTCGCTATAGAGGAATATGTTTCTGACAACATAACTACATACATAAAAGAAAATTAAACTTGTTGTTCGATAAATCGGATTTCGTTTCACTTCCTTGCTTTTGAATAATGGACTTCCTCATATGTTTATGAAGGTAATGCCAGTTTAGACTCACAGGATAATGGATGTAAGTTCCCTGACCGTCTCCATGTTCTGAACATTCATGATTGAATTCCACAGTTCTATTCTCCTCTTTCCTTCAAGGGATGATGTATTTTCCATGAATTTCTTCTTAAGAGATTCGCGATCAGGATGGACTATCTCCAGCCAGTTGATTTTCTCTGAAATTATGCGATTATCAGTTGTATGGAAAATAACCTTTGAGAGCCACTTCTCAGGGTACATATCATCACACTCATCATCGAGATAGATCCTTATTTTTGATACATAATCCTTTATTTCAGAATCCTGGTTTGAATTTCCTGAAACTGCAAGAATATCCAGATTCTGATTCCTTAGAATCATGCCCAGCATTCTTTCCAGTTCACTGAACTTTTCACCCCTCTTCCTGGATTCCTCCAGCTTTTCCATTATATATGAGTTGACACCAACTTCCAGTTCCTTAAGAGTTTCTCCGTAAAGGTCGTTATTCTTCATCATCTTTATGAGAATATGCACTGGCCCCTGGAAGAGCCTGTCACCTGGATAATATTTAAATGCTGTTTTCAAAAGGCTCCAGCTTTTTCCCAGACCCCTGTTTATTTTTTCCGGATCAAAATCCTCTGAATAATTTCGAACAAATGAAGATTCAGGAAGAAGAAAATCGTAAACAGGAACTGCAACGTTGGCAGATGACATATATCCTATAATGCCTCTTGTGCATGAAACTGCGCTTTCATATGGCGATAAATCAACCTGCTGCATATCCATATCATTCCTGACACCTCCTGCCGAGAATGCAGTTATTGTCATGGCTATTGCCGATCTTTCCAGAGAGGCATTATCTGCCACGCATAGTGCTGCACATGATCCAAGAGGACCAAGTGTCAGTGTTGGACTGAACCCTCTTCTGTAGTGTGAAGGCATCATGGATTCCGATATCCTTGAAGCAATTTCATACCCTGATATAAGACCAAGAAGGAATGTTGAACCGGAAACCTCTTTTTCCTCCGAGAAGGCAATCAGTGGAGGTATAATGGCCGCACCGGGATGAATCATTCCCGGGCTGAATTCATCATCATATTTTAGTACTCTCATATAGAAGGAGTTACACGTAGCAGCCCCCAGCATACTCATCTTCTTTCTGGAAAGAAAATCCATGGACTTTCCATTTTGATCAAAAAGCGAAACCATCTCTCTGGAGAACCCCTGACTCTCTTCCATTTCAGTTCCTTTTAAGATGACCCCGATATTATCAGCTAGAATCAGTTTTCCATATTCAAGTACTTTTTGTGGAATTTGCTCCTTATTAATACTGCTCAAAAAACGGCATATGTTGTCAAGGGTCATTATTAAGATATATTGAATGACATTAAAATAACTTTACCTTGATATACCATTCAAAATCAGAAAATAGTGCATCTATAATTAATGTATCAGATGATTTTAAATATTTAGGAAATCAATTTATAGGATATACTTATTTTCGACAGTGAAATTGATCAGGTTTGGCGCGGTTTTTCTTGTTATCCTGATGGTAGCTACACCAATATTTGAAACATCATCTCAACCTGCCCTGATGAACATTCAATTATCAACCCGTCCCACTATTGAGCTAATGGATAATAATGCTGTTCAAACTGAATCTGTTTTTCAATGCCACAAAGACAAACAGACTCCCAAAACAAATGAACATAAGATAGAAATTCCCGGGAATCCTCTCAGGTTGTCTTATGCTACAGATAATGTGACGTTCAACGAATCGGGTCTTCCCCATGGTGATGTCTGGTATGTAAATCTTAGCGGGAATTATTCATCCGGCCCCATTGTAACCCACAATTATACGTTTCATCTATCGAATAAAACATATTCCTACGTTATTGGTACTACCGTGAAAATTTATCACGCTAATGGAGGAATCATAAGCCTACCTTCGTCAAATTCAACTGAACAGATAAATTTCTATCCATATGTTTATGATGTGAACTTTACAGGAAAAGGATTATACGGATACAACGTTTGGTCTGTGGACTTTAATGGACGTATATGTAGTTCGTTTACTTCAATGACTTTCTATGTAACAAATGGCACATACCATTATACCATCTGTAATTTAACAAACTATAATATAACTCAACCTAAAGGAATAATTGTTGTCAACGGTCAACCTGTTCAGCACTGTGTTATTCTTGTTGGATTTGCAATCTTGAAGGGGATAATTACTCCAACTGATGCTGCTTTTACATTTAATGGCACGGTTGAAAAACTGAATGCGAGCGGAACATTTTGCATGAGGTTAAAGCCGGGTATATACAGTTTTACTGTTTCTGCATTAGGGTATGATACGGACACCCAAAATAGACTTAATCTCACCGCAGGAACAACCATTATGCGTATTAATCTGCAACTTTATAGTTTTTTGGAGAGAAGTCACCTGATTTTTATTGCAACTGTATTTGGAGCTGTATTTCTAGTTGCAGGAATCGCATATTTTCTTAGAAAAAAGGTGAAGGGCTGAGAGATTTTATTTTAAAAATCTTAATCAAAGGTAAATCTTATTGTCTTAACCTGAGGTTCTATTTTCTCCTTTATAATTTCATGGAATTCTTTCCCGCTTTCAAGAGATTCCTCACATACTTTAACGGTGGTTTCATGATCCAGTTCAAACTTTGTTCCATTCCGTCTGTAGATAACAGTCTTTCCCAGTTGCTCACATTCAATTCCCATTCTTGCCATCCTTTTTTGTTACTGTAACCTTTAATCCGGATACATTTGTTACAATGACATTGTCACCAACATTAAAATCCTCTTCCTGCGGGAATACGGCACGCCATGTCTGTCCATCGATCTTGACCATTCCAAAGGCTCGGTCATTCTTTACTACGGTTGCAGTCTTTCCAATCATACTCTTTGCTCCTGTAAAGACTCTTCCACCTCTTGGATACCATATCAATAGCCGGTAAAACCATACTCCAAAGAAGAATGAGAGAACAGTGTCAAGAAGAAGCAGGGCATAAACCGTACCGTTCTGAATCATGTAGTGTTATTTCATAATGAGATATAATATTTAATGGTATTATTCAGGCGAATTACTTATTCATTCTTCATGATCGCACTTATTCAACAATTGTTCCATGAGGGTATTGCTCAAAAATTAATATTGGAGGAATCGCTTTAACATAGTGAACATTCGTACTGCAACTCTCAGTGACTGGGATCACATATCAAACATTTCAAAAATATCCGGTTATATTGACTATATCAGTAAAATAGGGCCATCTTACATTAATGATGGTACTGTAATAGTGGGAGAGGATTCTGGAACCATAACCGGTTTTCTGAAGATAGAAGAGCTCATTGATAATACCTCATGGCTGGGAGGATTGAGAGTTCATCCTGATTTCAGAAGAAAAGGGATTGCCATGCAACTTACCAGAGAGGCTGTGAATATGGGAAAGGTAAGAGGGCATACAGCCACAAGGATTTTGATTAGTACTGATAATGTGGCCTCCATTGAACTCTCAAAGAAATCAGGCTTTAAAATAATCTCAGAGCAACTTTTCTTTTCAGGATTTCCTGATGTAAAGAATGGGAAATATGTTTCACCTGTTAACGATAAATTGATAAATTATGGATGGAAGTATGGTTACTGGACTTTTGAAGAATTTGGCCCTAAGGTTGATTTCATCCAGGAAGGTAATATCATATATTCCCTGATGAAAGAGGAAGAGCAGCAGTCATCCTATGTACAGATCATCTCAGGCGAAGGAGAAATTGAGCTTGATGGAGAGGGTATAACTTCAATTGATAAGAGACTAACAGGAAATATCAAAATCAAGGGAAACCCCATGGAAGGATTTACCAGCGCATATATACTTGAAATCAAACTTTAGATGATGGTCCTGAAGATGATCTTGCCACAATGGCCACATTGAAATATATCATCATACCTCCTATGAGTGCCATTATAAAACCGATTAAAAATCCCCCATCCGCACCTAACCATGAGAGAAAAGAAATAACTGAAATAATACCCCCAAGAAGTTTATAGTTCTGATCCGGAAATATGGATATAATTGAAAGAACGATGATACCAATCCCAGGCAGAAACCCACCAAATATAAGAATGAGGTATGAGTTTAATGTGGCGCCGGAAGTTCCATTATAAATTAAGAGAAAAATCTGAAAAGCAACCCCCAGTATACTGGCTCCT
>JAKBRR010000167.1 GCA_021845325.1 Thermoplasmata archaeon | reverse complement strand
TTCTCACACCATGATATCTTCTGAATCCATCAGACATGAATCCGTGTTATATATGTATTTAGGAAATAGTTCATCGAATATAATGACATAATAACTAAACTTGAGAGTGTAATATAGTAGTACTACGGGAAACTATTAAAATAATTTTAAAAAATAGAAATATATTAATATCTCCATGCTAATATCATTGCATGGATAAGGGACTTGGAAAGATCTTGGGAATTGTTTTTGGCATAATAACCATAGTGTTGATAGCGGTGACGTTTTTTGTAAATCTCGGAACGGTGACACTGAAGGGCACTTACCTTGGATATACTATTTCGTATAGTTCAAACACAACATATTTCGGAGCCACAACGAGTGGACACTTTAGTGCTTGGAGCAATGCTACCAAGGGAATGACTGGTTCAGCTCTAAATAAAGCTAACACCGGTATTGATATGATATATGCATCAATTGGAACAATGATAGTTGCTCTTCTTTTTGCAATAATAGGAGTAGTTGCATTATTTGGGAAATCTTCAAAGATGATGAAAAATATGAGCTTCATAGCTCCAATTGTTTCAGCAATATTGATAATAGTAACTATTGTTCTCTATTATGAAGGAGCAGTAACATTAGTTAACGCTAGCACTTCAGCATCCCCCTACTCATCAATTCTCACCACAACGGTATCATTGGCGATAGGCGCATATCTGGCCATAGCTGCTGTAATTGTAGAATTTCTGGCGGGAGGGTTTAATATTCTATCAGGAAACAAAAATTAAGATTTTGAAGAAGGTAGTCCACCTTCACCACTTTTATTTTTAGGCTCTTCACACTTTTATTTAGGTTGTTCCACTGCAAGCTGTCATGATTTATGGCAATCCGATTATTTCCCCGACACTTTTAATCAAGTGGCGATTCATAAAGACAACCATTTCATGAAAGCGTAAACAACAGAGAGAACGATATAACCTGAAAATTCTTACCCAGATGAAAGTCCTATGAACCATTTTTTATTGCTTGTTCAATACGAAAATATCATTTTAAAAACAAAAGCGTTATTATTTTTCAGAAAATAGCCTTGCGTTGAGTGATAGCAATGACCCTTTGAAGGGTATTAGATCTAGAGAGATTAGAATTTTCTTTCTGTTATACCCGGTTTTCAGAAAATACCTGAAAGACAGAAGATCTGCCAGGCGTGATGAAGAGAAGAGTTGGAGCTACGTAAGGGAAAGAAATGGGATCAAGGCTGTGGAGGCGTTCATAAGTCTCGGGCCTACTTTTGTTAAACTTGGTCAGGTTCTGTCAGCAAGGTCAGATCTTTTACCAAAGGAATATATCAGGTCCTTCGAAAGATTACAGGATGATGTTCCACCTGCCCCGTTTAATCTTGCAAAGATTATAATAGAAAGGAATCTGGGAAAGATCGAAGAGGTTTTTGATTCTTTTGACAAGGATGCAGTATCAGGTGCATCACTTGGTCAGGTTTACACTGCATACTACAAAGGAAAAAAGGTTGCTGTAAAGGTGAACAGACCAAACGTTGAGGTCATCCTGAAAAGGGACATTATTATCCTTGAAAAGTTACTGAGATTCATTAAGGGAAGAGTGGAATTTTTCCTGTACTCTGGAATCAGCAATGTTCTTAAAGATTTCAGAAGGAGGGTTTTTGATGAAATGGATTATAGAAAAGAGGCTGCAAATGCAGAGCGGATTCGAGTTAATGTTTCCGGCAGAGAGAAATTACTCATACCCGGGATAATTGATGAGCTTTCCGGAAAGGAAGTCATGGTCATGGAGTTTGTTCAGGGAACTAAGATAACTGATATAAAGACACTGCGAGAAAAGGGAATAGACCTTAAGGAACTTGCCTTCCGCCTAGACATAACCTTCCTGAGGATGCTTCTCAGAGATGATATTTTCCACGCTGATCCTCACCCGGGTAACCTTTCTGTGCTGGACGATGGAACCCTCATAATGTATGATTTTGGAATGGTGGGAAGCCTGGATAAACAGACCAGATTCTCCCTTCTTTCACTTTATGATGGTCTTACCAGATCAGATATAGATCAGATCATAGATTCTCTGCTTTCGCTTAAGGCATTATCTCCTGCTGCGAATCGCGGGGTTATAAGAAGAAGCATAGAGATTGCAATGAGTGGGCTTTCTGGAAAATCAGCAGAGGAAAGCGAGATCAGGGAACTTCTGGAAATTGCAAATGGAGTTGTTTTTGAGTTTCCATTCAGACTGCCGAGATCTCTTGTCCTTTACATGAGAATGTCCTCACTTCTTGAAGGTATATGCCTTACGCTTGACCCTGAATTTAAGTTTGTAAAGGTCCTCAGAAAACTGTTCATTGATGAGGGTCTCTTAAACGAACTCTACAAGGGACAGATTGATGACTTCTTTAAAAAAGCCATAGTCAATATTGAGAATGGGCTTGAAGTTCTACCTCTTCTGAAGAGAAAGCTTGAGGCAGAAGATATTGAAACCAGAGAAAGGAAGGACAGATCAATACCGCTGTCACTATTTTCAGGATTCCTCCTGATTGGTGGTATCTATATTTTTGAAAAAAATGAATTCTATGGCCTGTTAGCCATTGCCATATCATTTGTTTTGTTTGGAGTAAGCCTGAGAAATAAAAAATAGTATTACTCTATTTTGACAGATTTTATTCCCTTTGAAGGAACTCTTACCACAAGAACCCCGTTCTGGTATTTAGCAGAAAGCTGTGATGTTTCATCGATTTCTGTTGGAATATGAACGTGCTTGAGTATCTTCTGCGGTCTCTGATCCAGCAGAATGTGATCATGTTCCACTGCTTTCCTTGTGGCGCTGATTTCCACTGAGTGTTTGTGCGCTGAGACCTTTATGTCTTTTTTGTCGAATCCCGGGAGATCTGCCTCTATTACAACTTCCCCGTCCTCTTCGTACATTGTTATTGCAGGATAGAGAAATGTAAGTATTTCTTTTGCCCTGTCGTTCGCATTTTTCATCATTTCATCTGTAAAGTATTTTACTGGTCCATACAACGATGCCATATTTTAATATTTTATCAGATTATATAAAGATGACTTAGCCGCATATGCTCCAAAATCAAATTCGCTTCCCTCAATGCAATTTCTCATTTTTGCATAAATTCGATCATTTTTATGAAAAAATCTATTTTCCACATCGATATTATAAATCATGAGCTTTACCTTCAAGGATGCGCTATCGCTTTCAATCTTTGGTTCATCGCATGGGCCTTCCGTTGGTTTTACATTATCCGGAGTTCCAGCAGGAATTAAAATCAATCCTGAGGAGATTAACCTCTGGATGTCCCGGAGGGCACCGGGCCAAAGCATTCTTACAACACAGAGAAAGGAAACCGATGAAGTTGAACTCATAAGTGGCATAAATGAAGGATTTACAGATGGCGGCGCAATTACAGGAATTATAAAAAATCTTGATGTTATTTCAAAAACTTACTCTGAATTGAGAGACAGGCCAAGACCGGGTCACGGCGATATTTCACTTTACTACAAATATGGGAGATTTAGAAATTACCAGGGGGGAGGATTTTTATCAGGAAGAATGACTGCATGTCTTGTTGCCGCCGGCTCCATTGTTCTTAGTGCCCTGAAAACCAGTGGGATCGATATCCTGTCGTATATTGACAGTATGGGAGATATTTCATTAGGGGTTGAAGGGAATATTACAGAAATGGATATTTATTCCCGTGAGACAAGAATGCCGGATTCAGAAGCAAATAACAGGGCATCCTCGCTGATTATGGATCTCATAAAAAGTGGCGACAGCACCGGCGCCTCAATAAAAACAGTCATAAAAAATTGCCCGCCTGGGTTGGGAGAACCTTTCTTTGATTCCTTTGAGAGCGTTATTTCGCATCTCATGTTTTCTATTCCAGGATTGAAGGGCATCGAATTTGGTTCCGGTTTTGGTTTTACCAGACTTAAAGGAACCCAGTCCAGAGACGAATTTTATATGGAACATGGGAAGATAAGAACAAGGGAAAATCATAATGGCGGAATTCTTGGAGGGATAACCAACGGAATGCCAGTGGAGTTTCGTGTGGCGATGAAACCAACGTCATCCATAAGAGATACTCAGAATACTGTAAATCTGGAAACTATGGAAAACGATCAGATTAATGTAAAAGGAAGACACGATCCCTGCATAGCTATTCGTGCTGTACCTGTGATCACATGCGTATCTGCAATTGCTGTATACGATTTAATCCTTAGATCTGGTACAGGCAAAATTTAGAGGAAAATGAGGTAAATAAGATAAGTTACTATGAGAGGAATAAAGAATGCTACAGGAATAATGATTCCCGCCAGCCTTTTTGAAACTTTCACCGATGAAAAAACGGTATCCAGAAGTTCCTGATAGCTCTCCTCAGAGCCCATTTTTACGTTTACATCTGCGCTCCCCATTTCCGCGGTGCATTCTGATATGGATGCAATGCTCAATTCTGTAATGTTTCTGATTTTTTCTACCAGCTTAACATTATCATCCTTTTCTCCAAGCGGATTCATATCCAGTGTGCTCCCGTTTACAACATGGTTATCCGTGGTATAAATTTCCACAACTTTACAGATATCTTTCAGGTTTTCCCTGATCTTAATCATCAGATCGGAGGTGATGTTGTTTGAATCTGTTAGAATCACTGCACTTATTGCAGAATCAATGTTGAATGTGAGTACCTGAATTCCCATTTCCCCCAGTGATTTTATGTTGTAACTGCCTCTTGCGTAACCTGCCATTATTGGATATTTTGCTTCCATTCGTTGAAATTCCCTTTGAAATGGCCTGATCAGCGGTGAACAATCCATAAGTTCCAGAACTCCCGGTGTATAGTTGCTCTGTGCATCAATTACAGCGAAATCACTTGCTCCTGATTCTTTAACCGCCTCTATTATCCTCTTCCCCTCGGGAAGAGAGATATCGTCAAATGGATCACGCTCAGGAAGGATAGCCCCAAAGCCAAAATCAC
>JAKBRR010000166.1 GCA_021845325.1 Thermoplasmata archaeon | reverse complement strand
TTAAGGTTCCATTGAATGAATAGACTAGCAAATTTTGTAGATTAAAACCAACTACGGAAGGATATCCCAATGGTATTATTGAATTATTATACCCTTGAGTTGGAATGAAATAACTTTCTTCATTCCCCAAAGATAAAGCTGCGGAAGAATTCTGACTAATCCCCAAAATAGGACCAATAATTGCAACGTTTAACAACTGCATCAACGGTATCCACAAGAAGTAACAAAAAGCAACTACAAAGAAACTAATCAAAATAGAAGACGAGGGCTTGGAAGTTGATGCAGAAATCAAAAATGCTATAGACGTAAAGAAAAGTATATAAAGAAATGTCGGGAACACCACGAAAATGTATCTCAACAAGTAATCAGGAGTAGCGACCCCTGAAATGAAATATGAAAGGATTGCTCCCGGTATAACAAGTGTTAAGGAGTATAATAAAGAAAATGAGATTAGCAGGGATGTTGTATGTCGCCTTATTGTTCTTAAGCCAATAGGTTCTGACAGTATTTTCTTTAGCGAATTATCCGCAACTTTGGAAGAAATTGTGTCGTA
Organism: Thermoplasmata archaeon; assembly: GCA_021845325.1. The sequence continues at coordinate 4,455 of JAKBRR010000166.1, read as the reverse complement.
GAAAAGCAGCATCACAAAAATAGGGGATAACAATGCATAATACGTTGATAAATTTCCACTTGAAGTCAGAGGATTTAACTCAATGGTCCCGCGTGCCGAGTATGATGTGATAATAGAAAATACTCCTGCGAATGCAAGAATGGCATACAGCGCATTATAATTCCCACTTTTTGATTTTATTAAAATTCTATAGATAGGGGACTTATACATAATCATCCCTCCTGAAAATGTCGTGAGGTTCTGGTTTTCTTATTTCAAAACCTTCAGATAAAAGTCGACCAGCATAATCTGATGGAACCATAGAGGAATTTAACCCAACCGAGACGCAGCTGATCTTTGAAAGATCATTGATATGCATACCTATTGTTTGAATGTCCGCATTGACAATAATGAATTTCTCCTGAAATCTTTCAATAATTTCTTTGTAACTTCCTTTGTCTACTATTTTTCCATTAGATAACATTAGAATGTTGGTGCACACAGTGGATAGTAAGTCCAGGTCATGAGAAATTATGATTGCTGACTTAGATAAACCTTTTCCTTCCTTTATGGATTTAAAGATTCCCATAATATCCGATTTGGAAGCTGGGTCCAGACCCTCTGTAGGTTCATCCATTATGACAAACTCTGGTTGTCTAAGAAAATATTCTGCAAACGCTAGTCTTTGCTTCATGCCCCTAGAGAGTTCTGTATACAATGTTTTCTCGGATCCCGACAACCCAACTAATTTTAGTTTTTCTAATATCTCTTGTTCTGCATATTTACGTGGCAAAAAATTAGATACCAATTCTAAGTTTTCGAAGACACTCAGATTATTAAAAAAAGGGATATCTAAAGAAATTATGAGCATATTCGATTTAAGAATGCGCCAATCTTTACCTAATTTGGTGCCTCTGTAACTTATCTCTCCACAATCGAACCTTCTTATCCCGGCGATAGTCTCCACTAAGGTTGTCTTCCCCGAACCGTTGGCCCCGGCAATTCCAAGGACCTCTCCTTCGTTCAGTTCAAACATTATTCTATCTAAGGTGAAATTATTGTATGTGACTGAAAGATTTACAATTCTTAGAATTTTCTCTGGCATTACCTTCGCCTCCGTTTCTTCACGTCCGATTTCTTCCTTTTATATAATAATGTAACTATGCCCATAACTGCTGCGACTGCGAGAACTATTTCCAGATAATACGGGCCAAATGGATGGATGCTACTTGCAGGTGGGGGATGATTGTTTTGAACTGGAGTCCATGAAAAACTCAAAAATGTATTATTGCTTTCAGGAGAAACGAATAAAAACAATATCCCTTCATAATCTCCTGACAAATTCAAGTGTAAAGTGCCATCTTGAGTTGATTTGGCAGAATAAATAGATTTCAACAATTCATTGAAAATTGTTACATCAACTGATTGGTTATTTCTGAAACCTATTTTTATTTCTGAGTTCCCACCGATGTTGGGTACGATCACGAAAGATTCGGAGGAAGATAGTTGAAAGCTATAGGTTTTGTTAGGATCCTGGGCGAATAATGAGAACATCCATTTCCCTGAACCTACAGAGTTTAAGCTGTATATTCCAGATTGATTAACGCTCACACCATGAAACTCATAATTATTAGTAAAAAACTGTTCGTTGAACCCGTTTCCTATGAAAGAAACGTTATAGTAACTTTCAAACGGGGCAGAGGTTGATAAGTCCAAGAAGTATGTTCCTGCTATGAGATAAATATCCCATGTCCCATTTGGGCCAGCCGAGGTATGGACATCGAAAGGGTTGGCGGTGCTAATCGAGTTATAATCGGAAGTAGTTAAGACTGAATTGTTCAAAATTAAGTTAAAATCTAGCGCGTTGAGTGGCACTGCTATAAGTAACGCTAATGTGATGACCAATATCTTTTCTCTTTTCATGTGACGACACACCACTAATAAAAAAATAGATATTTATATAAATAAATTTGGTTAAGCTACACTGCTGGGATAGAATTGGTAGTCGCTTGCACCACTATTGTAGGAGGCATATACCCAACTAGAACCACTGGCAAAAGGATTCCAGCCGCCAGTCCACCACATATAGTATTGAACATCGACACTTCCTTCTACGGAGGCTTGACTATTTGTGGCTGAAACTTTGCCACAGTATGCCCCACTCATGGTTCCCCAAGTATCCTGATCCGCTATAGTAAAGGAGTGTTGCCAATCGAACTCACCATAAGAAACAGCGTTTCCACCAGAAACGGTCCCCGTATCATATCCATTATAGCCTACACTTACTGTGACGGAGGCACTGCTGCCTAAGCCCACAGATGCACTCCCAGTACTTATTGGGCTTTTGGAAATCGGATTAGCGTTCACATTCCATACTTGATTAGAATACAGGTCCATAGAAGTATAAGTCCCACCTATATCGACTGCATCACTGCCTGAACCTTTAAAAAACTGTGTTGCCACTATGTACCAATTGTAACTTGGATTAGATTCGCCGCCTGGATATCCGACATAATAATAATATGCCGTTCCCCAGAAAACTTGATTATTCCCATTCCAATTTCCAGTGAATCCTTGCGTATTCCAAAGTACTACGTCTCCAGTAGTTGGGAGACTATCCGGTTTTACGATTTGGTTTGTGGTATTCGCTGCATTTCCATTGTAATGTATTAAAACAGTTAATGCACTCAAAGAAAAAACTATTGGCAGCAAAGCCATTATTAGGGCAATAACTTTCTTTGCCATAAAATAATATAAATTATGAAGTATTATAACATTTGGTAATAAAAAGAACTAAATTTACTTTGCATCATGATTAGCAATTATCTGTGAGTAAGGTCTATTCATCGTTGTCTATCCAAAATATTTCTATTAATAGAGACAAGGACACCACTTAAAAACAAATTCCACTTAGGTACCTGAACTCCCCCTAATTTAACCCATAGGTATCATGTCCTTGAACAGATCAACAATCTTCTCAACCTTTTTTGGAACTGCTGCAAAGTATTCTGCACCGCTCTTCTCAACAATCCTCTCCATCTTTGACAGTTCAAAGATTATCTCGTTTACAGACATCTTTCCCAGTAGATTATGATCCTTCAGCACCTTCAGTATTTTGAATCTTATCCTCAACGCGAGAAAGACAATGAAGAAGAATCCTTTCACCTTCTCATTATCCCTGAGGTATGTCTTGTCCGATTCAAGATCACCTTTCATTGTGTCGAAGACCTGTTCCACCTCCTCCCTTGACTTGTACTGCCCGTATATGTCAGAAGGATTTCGATCAAGATCGGATATTATTGCAAAAACACCCAGACGGTTCTTCTTATCCTCAAAGTATTCCATGTCTTTCCTGGAGGATGCAACATCCCTCAGTATTGATGATTCCTCCTCCGCCCTCATCATTGGATCCTGGAACATGTACACATATCCCAGTCTTGAGGATCTTCTTGAGGATTGTATTGGCCTTCCGTTGTATATGAACGCTGAATCAAATTTCACCCTGTCCGGAACGAGGGTGGAATTCCTTCTCAATGGAACGATGTAATGCATCTTCATCCTTCTCAGATCCTTAACTATGGATTCCGAGAATAAGCCCCGATCCATGATGAACCCCATGTCCCGATCATGAAAACGGTCGATGAAATATCCAAGAGACTTGATATCCTTTACTGAACCGTAGAACACATCCACTGCCACCGGTATCCATGACTTCAGGGAGAATGCTATTATTACTGTGACCTGATTCTCATATTCATGATCAGGATTGTATCCCTTCTCCGCAAGCTTCAGGTTCTTTGAGTATGATATGATGGATGTCATATCATAAAAAAGCAAACCGCCGGGATCCATGAGTTTCCTGAACATTTCGTACAGATCCGGGAAATGATTCCCAACATATCCAAGAATTCTTGACAGATCGTCGGGATCCAGATTGGGCTTCAGTGATCTGGATATATACAGCTTCTGGAATCTTGATGCCACCAGTCTTAAAGGCATGGGATCAATGGCCTTCGTCATTGCCATTGCAATGATCTGATCCCGGTAAGGATGCTTCTCCATGATCGTATACATGTCATGAGCAAGATTCCACACAAGCTGTGAGTTTCCGTATTCATACACCAAGGATGAGGAGAATATGCTCTTTGGCCTCTTCTCCCTGTAAGTTCCATTCTCATCAATAGAACCGAGGAGTACGGTCTTCTTCACAGGCTTCTTTTTCCTTTTGTCCCATATGCCCTTTGCAACATACAGGTAATAGTTTCCCCCTATTACCTTCAGTTCAAGTTTCTTTCCCTGTTCGCTTTTCATCTTAAGGTATGTATCCTTAACTGCATCCGGGGCACTATCGATCATGGACATATGTGTTAGTGCATGTGTTAATACTATTTACATGTTTCCACTGAAAATGGCTGTAATAAAGGGTTGGAATAATAAGGATGGATTGAAATGAAAAATGACAACATGCTATCTGAT
>JAKBRR010000165.1 GCA_021845325.1 Thermoplasmata archaeon | reverse complement strand
ATTTTTCAAAAACCATAAATGGAAATATTGCACCTATCAATATACATTTGACATTATTAAAATCTAATGTAAAATTTACATCCATAGATTATTACGGATATTTCATTAACAGTTTACCAATTCTCATTATTTTCCTTGTATTTGATACTTCTTTTCTACTCATGCTTATCCAGAGAGTTAAATTGAAAAGGAAACGTTTAAACAATGCAGACATTTCGAGGAATAGAAATAATAGTGTTCAGTCAAGGAGGATAAGAAAAAAATGGAAGTTCTAAACGAGTCATCCACTTGGTTAAGGGTGGAAAATTGTACAAAAAAATATGGATCAATCATAGCTCTTGATTCAGTTTCCTTTACCGCAGGAAGAGGAGTAACAATCCTGCATGGAAGAAATGGTTCAGGCAAGAGTACTTTAATATCAATTATGGAGGGTTTAACTTCAACAAACGGGGGAGCAATATCTGTTACTGGCTTCGACCCATTCAGAAATCCTCAAAAAGTGATGAAGAATGTAGCATTTCTCCCTGAAAAACCTCAGATTTTTGGTTCAAGTAATGTTGGAGATTTTCTCTATTGGTACGGTGAAATAAATCAGTGCGATTACATAGAAATAGAACGTTTACTTGAATATTTTGATCTTAAAAATCTAATCAAGAGCAAGTTCAATGACTTGAGCAGTGGGGAAAAGCAGTTAATAGTTCTATGCGCAATTTTATCTTCCAAAAAAAAGGTATACGTCCTTGATGAACCTAATGCAAATGTGGATTCGGTAAGGAGAATGCAAATAGCCATGGAAATCGAAAGAAAGGCAAAGAAAGGAGCGTCAATGTTAGTGACAACTCACATGCTTGATGACTTGCTTCCAATTGCAGATTCGATGATACAGATAAGAAGTGGTTCAGTAAAAAAAATACTTAACAGGCAGGACATAAAGGAAAATACCAACCTTACCGTGAGAATTTGGATGTCAACAGAACAATCTTTTCAAAATTTAAACGATTTTGATATCACAGTCAATAAGGATATTTTAGATATCAGGGGTGCAACAGTATCGAAGATTCTTAATGCGCTTACGCCAGAACAGAAGGAAAATATAATCAGTATAAACTCAGTTCCTGAGGTGATCTGATGAAGTTTTTACAGTTAAAATATGTTTTGAATGAAACTGATCCTTACTATTTACGGGAACTGCTGGTTGGAATATTTTTCTTTCTCGTCATAGATTCTTATGTCAGCAATATCTATTATTATGACGAGCCAGTCTTAGATGTATTCCTTCAAAATACTGCTTTAGATTCATTTTTTATCTTAATCATTTACAGTTCAATGCTTTCAGCCCTCTTTGCAAGAGGAATTGAAAACGGTTCAACCGGGTTTCTCTTTACAACTCCAATTAAAAGGAAGACGCATATTTTGTTATCAATATTTGTCCAGGCTATTGCTGGTAGCGCTATATTTCTAATACCGATTGGATTTGTATACTGGTTAACATTCTACGCACTTAATTTCTATGTGCTTTCAATAGTTTATGTTGCAATGTTATCTCTTATTCTGATATATCTCTCATTTGGTTACCTGATTTCATCAATAACAAAAAGTTCCATAGTTACATTTGTATTAACTGCATTTTTCTTTTTGGAAATGCAGTTAGAATCGACAAAAATATTTAAACATAATCTCACAGGCCTTTTTATACTCTCAGGGCTCTCAGAAATGATTAGTAACTCTCCATTTGGTTCAGGTGGAGTGACATATATTTTTGACGCATTGCTGTTTGCCATCATAATGGGGGTTATTGTCTCATTCATCTCTTATTACCTTCTTATGAAGGGGAACCTGAGGAGTGGAAGGTAATGCTAAAAAAATTATTTTATACGGTTCTCCTAATAGTTGCCTTCGTATCTCTCTTCTCATTTTATGCCTACGGGGAAATCTCACAGTCATCTAATGATTTTAAGTCGCAGGGTTTCGCCGGCAATGTATGCAACACTTCTGGCACAACACCATTAATGTTATCAAAAACGGTAAACTGCATAACAACTCTCGGAAACGGGTTGAATATATCATATGTTGCTGAAAATCCAAATTTTCAAAAGCAATGGAATGTTTCCCGGGTTACATATTACATTAACATATACAAGGAAAATTCAACAATTTACTATAATTTATCATTTCAGGGAAGTCATTCTATCAAATATCTATGTTATGAGCATGGGGCAGGATTATACAAGATATCAACGTATGTTGTTGCAGATACAAACAATTCTTCAGCAATATCATCTCTATGTGCTGTCCTATCAAATACAGTGGCTGTTCTAGTGTCGAAGCCTGCAAACCCTACAGAATTAATCTATCCCGGCCTTATCTTTGGTGTTATCTCCATAGCAGTGTTCATACTGGCTAGAATTTATGGTGAGGATACTAAATATGCGCCGGAAAAGCTTCTTAGAACCAATGAAAGTTCAAAGAGTCCAGAGAAACGTGGAATTAAGGGTAAATTCAAGTCTTGAAGTATATTACAATAAGTTAATGTATTTTAGGATATTCTTGTTTTGTGCCGCAAGATGAATTAGGAAGGGATCAGGCAGAGATAGCTGATGATTATAACGAAAGGGGAGTTTCATTCTTTAACCTGAATAAATATCCTGATGCAATTAAGGAGTTTACCAGAGCCATAAAGATACTCCCCAAAGATCCGGATTATTATTTTAACAGAGGGTTATCCTACTATTCAATGAGAATGTATGAGCCTGCCATAAAGGATTTTAAGAGATCAATAGAATTATACCCTGAGCATGCAGATTATTATAATGCAGCAGGGGCTGCACTGGAAGATTCTGGAGATCTTCAGGGAGCTTATGATCTTTTCACTCAGGCAATAAAGATTGAGGGTGACATACCTGATTATTACTATAACAGGGGAAATGTGCTTTGGAAGCTGAAAAGAAAGGACGAAGCGCTTAATGATTATACGGAAGCAGTAAGGCTAAACAGCATGGATCAGATTTTTGTCTACAGAAGATATGAGCTTCTTATGGAAATGGGCCAGACAGACAGGGCTCTAAAGGACATAGAAACTGCAATTTCACTCGTCCCTGAAAATTTCAATTATCACATAATAAAGGCAGAAACACTCGCTAAAATGGGAAAGAAGAAGGAGGCACTTGAAGCCTTTGAAGAAGCTACAAGATATATTTCACAACCAGAGTTAATTGAGGAAAAGAGAAAGGAACTTGAAAAGCTTCTCCAATAGAATATATAAGGGGTAAGCGGGTTGGTTCATGAATCTTTTGATGCTCTTAATTTAAGGGATTATCAGAGAGATGCAATTGACTTTGTAATCAGCAGTCTTAAGGAAAAAAATGGTGCTATTCTTGAATCTCCTACAGGTTCAGGAAAAACAATCATGGGGCTTGTCTCTGCAATATCTTTTGCAAGGGAGAGCAAGAAAAAAATTCTTTATCTTACCAGAACAAATTCACAGCAAAGTCAGGTTATTGAGGAAATAAGGGTTATTCAAAAATTCTTAGACATAAAGGCAACTGCAATACAGGGAAGGGGAAATCTGTGTCCCCTTTATAGAGAGATTGAGAACGAGGACGATTTTACATCGGAATCACTGTCGAAAATGTGTTCCTCCAGAAAGAAAAAAGTTGTGGAAGGGCACCAGGATGCTTGCAGGTTCTACAATTCCAGGGTGAAATCCGATGAGATCAAAAACCGGATTATTACAGAACTTATAAGCCCGGAAGAAGTTTATGAAGAACTTGTACCTCTTGAAATCTGCCCATACGAGAGCATAAAATATGCAATGAGGGATGCAGAGATTTGCATAATGCCCTATTCTTATTTTCTAAATCCCGGGATAGCTCCATCTGTATTGTATAACTGGAGAGCTTCAAGGGAAAGTATCGTTATTATTTTGGATGAGGCGCACAATCTTCCTGAGCTTTCAAGAGGGATTTTCTCATTCAAAATAACTATGAGACAGATTGAACTCGTGGAAAAGGAGTGTGCCGATTACGGTGATCCGGAATTTCTTCCGAGAATCAGGGCAACAGATATTTGTGAATATATTAGGAATGCAATCATAGATATGGAAAAAGAGAGGCTTTCTGAGCAGGAGGAAAGCCGAATAATGTTTCAGGATTTCATAGATTACATTCAAATAAGCGGTAAATTAACCGGAGAGAATCTGGATTATATCATAGGGGGACTGGACACACTTGGTGATAGCATAGAGGAGGCAAAGGAAAAGCTCGGAAAGGTTCCCAGATCGCACGTTAAAACCCTCGCTTCTGAATTGAAATTTTGCTTCAATGCAGAAGAATCAAACTATATTGCCATAATAAGGAAAGATAACGGAGGTGTTTTCGAGGCGTATTGCCTTGATCCATCAATAGTTTTGAAACCGCTTCAGGAATCAGCAACGATTCATTTGTCCGGTACGCTTCGGCCATTTGATATTTATTGCAGGATGACAGGTTTTGAAGACCTACCTGCAAAGGCTGTTGAGAATGTTTTTCCTGAGGAGAATCTTCTCATTGGATATAAGAGAGGAATTGGTACAAGATTTTCAGACCTGAATTCTGAAATGTTCCAGAAGATAGGGGAAGAAATTCAGTCAATAATACAGTCAATTAAAAGAAAGACCATTGTGTTTTTTCCGTCAAGAAACTTAATGAATCAGGTCATTGAAATAATTGGAAATAAGGGAATTCTAGTTGACTCAGGCGACATGGATCAGATAGATCTGATGCATCTTATATCAAAGTTCAAGAAAGGAAACAGGCCATTATTTACTGTTATTGGAGGCAGACTCTCAGAGGGAATAAATTTACCGGGTAAACTTCTGGAAATAGTTATTCTGGCTGGTATTCCATATCCAAAACCTGATGTGAAGCAGAGAACCATAATGGCATATTATGATCATTTGTATGGAAGAGGCTGGGATTATGCTGTAACTTTTCCAACGCTGGTTAAAATGAGACAAACCATAGGAAGACTTATACGAAATGTTGATGACCGG
>JAKBRR010000164.1 GCA_021845325.1 Thermoplasmata archaeon | reverse complement strand
AGCTTCATGGACAATCATTGCCCTTCCTGTTTTCTTTACAGATTGAAGTATAGTTTCACCATCATATGGCATTATTGTTCTCAGGTCAATAACTTCTGCATCAACCTTATTCTTCTCAATTGCAGCGGTCACCACAGGAACCATTGACCCATAGGTAACGATCGTCAGATCATTTCCCTCCCTGACAACTGAAGCCTTTCCAATGGGAACTTTGTACTCTTCATCAGGAACATCTATCTTTGTTGATCTGTATAGTTTTTTTGGCTCAAGAAATATTATTGGATCCTCATATTCGAGAGCTGACATCAAAAGACCTTTCGCGTCATACGGGTTTGATGGTGATATGACTGTCAGACCTGCTGTATGTGCAAAATAAGCTTCCCCGCTCTGCGAATGATAGAGTCCGCCCTTTATTCCACCACCATAGGGTGTTCTCAAAATCATAGGAACGTTAAACTGTCCCCCGGACCTGTATCTTAATTTGGCTGCCTGATTAACAAGCTGATCGAAAGCGGTGAATATGAAATCCTGAAACTGAATTTCCGGTATTGGTTTCATTCCGTTTAATGCCATACCAATAGACATTCCAACTATGCCAAGTTCAACAAGAGGAGTGTCTATTACTCTGTCAGAACCATACTTAGCCTGCAATCCTTCAGTCACTCTGAATACGCCCCCATCCCTTCCGATATCTTCACCCAGAAGAACTACCGAATCATTTTTAGACAAAGCATAGTCAAGTGTGGAGTTTATTGCCTGAACCATGTTTAGCTGTTTTGAACTCACAGTGCTTCACCCTTTTCTTCTTTGATAATCCAGGTCATTTCCTTATAAACATCATCATACATGGTCTCCGGTTTTGGCGGTGGAATTTTCTCTCTCTCATCGAACTTCTGGTCAACTATTCTCTTTGCCTCAGATTTCATTTTGTCTATAATCTCATCTGTAATATATCCAAGATCCTTTAGCCTCTTCTCAGCTATAACAATTGGATCTTTTTCGCTCCCTTCTGTAATTCCTTCAGATCTATACTTTGAAGGATCATCGGAGGTTGAGTGTGGTCCGATTCTGTAGCTGACAGCTTCGATTAATACCGGTCCTTTACCTGAACGCGCTCTGTCAACTGCCTCTTTTGCCACTTTGAAAGTTTCAAGGAAATCGTTCCCGTCAACTTTGACACCATAAGCTCCATAAGCCTCGGCTTTTTTCCAGATCTCTACCTTGGTTTGCTTTTCAACAGGCAGGGATATTGCCCATTGATTGTTTTCGCAAAGAAAGATTACGGGAAGATCATAAACGGAAGCAAGATTCAAGGCAGCGTGGAAATCAGGGGTGGAAGTTGATCCATCTCCGAAGGTTGTAACCACTACCTTATTCTCCTTTCTATGTTTAATTGCATATGCTGCTCCAACAGCGAGTGGCAGATTGGTGGCAACAGGGCTCTGAACGGACATGAAGTTCTGCGCTTTGGCGTTGTAATGTGAAGGCATCTGCCTTCCCTTAGCTGAATCTTCGCTGTTACCCATGATCTGATCCAACAGGACTTCCACGGGAACCCCTCTGTGGATCATGAAAGGCACATCCCTGTAATATTCGTAAACAAGATCATCAGGATTCAGCGCCATAGATACGCCTACCTGTGTAGCCTCCTGGCCAATGGTTGGGGTATAAAATCCAACTCTTCCCTGACGCTGGGCAGTTACAATCTTTTTATCAAACATTCTTGAAAGGATCATTGAACTGTACGCTCTCAAGAACACATCTTTTTCTTCCTGACCGTTAAAAACTTCTGTCATTTAATCAACCTCCTGGAAGCCCAGGCTTCTGCAGCTTTGTATGATGTTCTCACAAGTGGCCCTGAAGCCACAAAGGAGAACCCTTTTTCATACCCTATCTTCTCAAACATCTTGAATCTCTCCATTGAACAGTATTCAGTAACTTCTATCTGTCTTTTTGATGGTCTCAGATATTGACCTATGGTCAAAATATCCACACCCACACTCCTTAAATCATCCATCGTTTCCTCAACTTCATGATCCAATTCTCCATGTCCAAGCATGATGGATGATTTTGTTATAAGCGTGTTATTTCTCTCCTTGAAATATTTCAACACTTTTAAAGATTGCTCATAGTTGGCTCTATGATCCCTAATCATGGGAGTCAGTCTTCTTACCGTTTCCACATTGTGTGCCAGAACATCCGGATTTGATTGAAGAATATTTTCCAGCAAATCCTCTCTTCCTGTAAAATCTGGTATTAGTGCCTCCACTAAAACTCCTGCCATCCTGACCTCTTTAATAACCCTGGAATAATGAACTGAACCCTGATCGGTAAGATCGTCCCGGTCCACAGATGTAATAACTGCGTATTTTAAATTCATTGCAATGACGGAATCCCTTACCTTTGCCGGTTCCTCAGGATCAACAGGGAGCATTCCCCCGTGAGTTACTGAGCAGAAACGGCAACCTCTTGAACAGTTGCTTCCCAAAATCATGAATGTAGCCGTACCCGAATCCCAGCACTCCGCTATGTTGGGGCATCTGGCCTCCTGGCAAACCGTATGAAGATTTTTTTCCATAAGATTGTTCTTTATGGAAATATAATTTTTCCCTGAGGGAATATTAACCTTAACATAGCCAGGCTTCACGAATCATATATAATTAATCTATATACTAAATTATCGATGTGGTGCTGTTCTTTATATGCAGGTTGAAAAGAATAATTGGCTGTAACATCATTTATAAACCTTAGTTTTAATGGCAAAGGAATAAATAACTTTCAACAATAAATGTTTATGGCAGAAAATCAGAAATGCTGGCTTAACGGAAAACTGATCCCATATTCTGAAGCGAACGTTCCAATTATGACACACTCACTTCAATATGGAAGTGGGATTTTTGAAGGCATAAGGGCATACGAGACTGCAGAAGGTCCTGCGATATTCAGACTGGACGAGCATGTTAATCGATTCATGAAAACCGCGAAAATATATATGATGGACCTTGGTTTTACGCGGGAACAGATAAGAGAGGCAATTATTGAAACCGTTAGGGAAAATCACTTAAAAAGCGCATATATCCGGCCATTTGCATTTTATGACGATTCCAGAGTTGGAGTTTCGACTTACGGAAAGAAGATAAGTGTGTTTGTAGGAGCATTCGAATTCGGGAAATATTTTTCAAACGCAGATGCAGGTTTAAAGTGCAAAATATCATCACTTAGAAGGTTTGATTCATCCTCATTGCCAACTCAGGCAAAAGGAAGCGGTAATTACCTCAACTCTGTCCTTGCTATGAAGGAGGCAAGGAGAAGCGGGTTTGATGAAGCCATACTTCTTGACAGAAATGGAATGGTTGCCGAAGGCCCAGGAGAAAATATATTTCTTGTAAGGGACGGCAAGCTTATAACCCCGGGCGAAGACAGTTCCATTCTTCTTGGGATAACAAGGATGTCACTTCTGGAAGTGGTTAAGGAAATGGGTATCCATGTAACCGAACGATATGTTCACAGGGAGGAAATCTATGTGGCGGACGAACTCTTCTTCTGCGGAACGGCTGCTGAAATTACACCAATTCTCAATGTAGACGGAACGGATATTGGAAATGGAAAGGTTGGTTCTCTTACGTCACAGATAAGGGAGAAATTTTTTAACATTGTTCAGGGGAAGGATAGTAAATATTCAAAATGGTTGACGCCTGTAAAGTAAGTTGTCAAAACTCAGGCAACCATCTTTGAAAAAGGAACGAAATCTCTAAGAATAAGGTTCCAATCCTGATTTTTCTCTATTATATCTGATATTATGCTAAGCATGGCTTTCGCATCCTCCTTTAAGATGTAGTATTCGGCAACCCAGAATTCACCGTCAAATCTGTTAATTCTTAATAGATAATCCAGTCCATTTTTTCTTGATTCCTGCTCAATCTCCTTAATTATTTTATTTTCGGTTTCCGCCTGATAGAGCTTTTCCTTTTCATATATTGGTATAAAATTTGACTCATTTGGATTGATCTCTCCTTCAAGTATATGTATTATTCCATTGATCTTACCGGAGACAACGGATTTAATCAACCTGATCCATTTGGTTCTCACCGATGCATCTCCCACACTTAGTATCGTTTCCGGTGGTTTGCTGATAATACCTACCACATAAATGTCGTTATGATCGTTGATTTCCTGTACTATATTAAATAATAAATCTCTCCTCCCAATATCTACGATGGAAATATCAGGGTTTTCAGAAGCAGCCTTTAAAATAAAGTCAGATACATTTTTCAGTTTTGATTCATGAAAGGAAAATCTAAGCTTTATTTCGTTTCCATCCATCTGAATACTGTTAAAATATACCGATGGTATATTCATAACCTCAATTAACGGCTGGACAAATGATTCCTTATTTAATTCCATAATCCAGTAATCATTTGACTCAACACTTTCTGTTGCAGTGAGGAATATTTGAAATTCTCTTTCCGGATTGGTTCTTTTAGGGATTGAGAATCTAATGAGGTTCTTATCCTGATCAAGCTGGCCCATGGCATTTATCTTTGCAGTAACTGCGAAATTAAATGGCTGTGAATTTTCTTTCATAACAAGTTTACAGGTGATAAAGGAATCATTATTCCATTCTTCAATAAGCATACTTTTACATTTTAATTAAGCCTAATAATCTTTTGTAACACAATTATGCATGATTTCAAACTTAATATATTGCAATTTGGTATGGTTATCATGAACGAAAATCTCCTGAGGAAAATAACAGGAAGAACGGAAACCCTCAGAAAGATGAATGAGGAGATGGAAGAAAATATTGAAAAGCTGGAACAGACAGTTATCCACAATAGGAATATTTTAAATGGAATCATATCTGATTATGAAACCTCTGAGGCATGGCTCAGGAAGCTAAAGAATTTAGCCGGGGACTCTGTTTATAAAGGAGCAGAAAGATGACAAATCTGGAGAAACTTCAGACCATATTATTTATAAGTGAGGAAGAAAAAAAGGAGTTAATGGAGAATGAGAGTGAATACAGGGAACCGCTCAGGTTACTGTTGGAAGA
>JAKBRR010000163.1 GCA_021845325.1 Thermoplasmata archaeon | reverse complement strand
GAAAAGTATCAACGCAATGTTGGTATTGATTGATGTGCTCCCTTTATCACTTGGACACTTATAATAGAGATAATATACTGTTAAAGGTATATAAGGGGGAGTCCAGAGGGGGTTTTACGAACCTCATGTGCACTCCAGGAGATAGAATGATCTGACATGGCAGATAAATACACTGTTGAGCAGAAGATAGAGAGAGTGATTGAATCACTTTCAGCAACAAACATTGCTGAGCTGTGCAGGAGACACGGAATATCTGTTGCACAGCTTAACAGATGGAAGGAGAAGTTCATTGATGGTGGAAGCAAGGCACTTGGTGAATCATCAAAGGGAAATACATACCAGAAGGAGATAGATGATCTCAAGAGACTGGTTGGTGATCAGGCACTTGTAATAGATGCCTTAAAAAAAAGTCGACAGGGGAGGAAATAAGGATGACTGTTGAAAGTCTCAGAAGAGATGACTGTATCACGTATATCTAGGGCAATGGATATTCCGAGGTCAACAATATACTATACTACTGCTCTTTGGATTAATTAATACCTATAATGATTGATATTCTATAATAATATTCTTATAGTATGTTTTCACATGATAATTATGGCTACTGGAATGATAAAACACGGGTCCAGTGATAAATCAGAAGTCAGGGAATGGAAAAGGAAACAGGGGTTTGAAATGCTTAAGAAAGGCATGAAGAAATCTGTCATATCAAGGAAACTTGGTGTGAACCGCAGGACAGTATACAACTGGTCGATCAAACTGGAACAGAATGGAGACTGGCATGACAGGAAGCAGCCAGGTTCAAGAAGTAAACTGACAAAGGTTCAGAAGGAGAAGCTGAAGAAAATAATTGACAGTGGTCCCAGATCATATGGATATGATACTGATCTGTGGACACTGAAGAGAATATCTGAAGTCATAGAGAAGGAATTTGATGTTGAGTACAACACAACACATATCTGGCGTGTTTTGAAAAATCTCGGTTATTCAGCACAGATTCCGGTTGCAGTGGCCATGGAGAAGAATACTGAATACGTGAAGGAGTGGCTTGAAAAGAATTACCCAGAATATGTGAAAGAGGCAGATGAGAAGAATGCAACTATCCTGTTCCAGGATGAATCGGGTGTGCAGAGCAGGCCCAATGTGAGGAAGACATGGTCTCAGAAGGGTAGGAGGCCAAGAATCAAGACGAAGGAGAACAGGGATCGTATATCAATAACATCAGCTGTAACACCTGACGGAAATTTATATTTCATGATTAAAGAAGGAAGTATGGATAGTAATGATATAATCAGATTCCTTGATCAGCTTTTTTCAGAAATACATGGATTCCTTTACATGTTCTGGGATAATATAACAATACACAGAGGCAGGAACGTGAAGGATTTTCTGGAAACACACAATGACTGGTTGATTACAAGGAGAATTCCTGCATATTCTCCTAAACTCAACCAGGATGAATATGTGTGGAATGCCCTGAAATATCAGGAAATTCCAAATTTTTGTCCTACTAACCTGAATGATCTGAAGAGTAAGGTTACTCTCACAATGAAGAATCTGAAAAGTGATCCTGAAAAAGTGAAAAGAATAGTTAAGAGTTCGAATCTTCTGTTACGACCAGTTATGGGAAAGAATTAGAGTAAAGTAGAATAAGACAGCCAGCGAAAAGATTGCGAGAAGATTAAAGTCAACATACTTGAGAAATGGAACGTTGAATCACTTTGTTGTACTTAATGTCAAGATTGAAAAAGTAAATTCAAAGACAACAAAGAGAAAGAAGATTCATGATTTCCCAAGTTAATGGATGAACTTTTCCTTGATCTGCCAGAAATGAACTCGAAGAATCAGAAAGTAAAGGAGATACTCGGAATACTTGACAACTACTGCACGCATAAGAGAAGTGATGAGTGGCTATCCTTACATCCCAGTATGAAACTCCATTACCCTCCAACATTTGCAAGCTGGTTGAACATGGTGGAGGTATTCTTTTCCATACTTTCAAGGAAAACGTTAAGGGGCTCAATCTGCAGGAGTACCGATGCACTCTCTGAGACAATAACTGCATTTGTACATGAACACAACTGAAAAGCAAAACCGTTCATCTGGAAGGAGAGGAAGGTAAAAGGTTCTCAACCTAGAAATACTATCAGTAAATACACAATTAAGCACTAATATTTTCATATGATTTTTGAATTCAAATTCGTCGAAGTATTTACTTCTAATGCATTCAGGATCTCTTTCTCATAGATTTTTGCTTGGATGCTATAATTAAATTTATCGGCGGTTTTAATGCCATTATCTTTCAATCTTTTCATTAAATCTTTATCTTCAATGAGGGTCTTTATCTTGTTTGCTAGCATATCTATATTGTCTGGTTCCACAATAAGCGCATTATCCCTGTCTACAGTATAATCTTCTGTTCCATATGGTGTAGTTATAACAGCCGCACCACATGCCATAGCTTCAAGAGGGGGTAAAGGGAAACTTTCAGCTTTAGAGAATGTGACCTGTATATCTGAACTTGAATATAATAATGCAAGGTCATTATCACTGAGGTCTTTATGAAAAATTGTATATTGACCATCGAACTGAATACCTGCAATGGGTTTATGACCGAAAAAATGTAGTATAATTTTTTTATCTTTTTCCATTGAACGAACCTTATTTACTGCGTTATATATTCCAATTGCGCTCTTCCATCCTCCTTTTCCAAGAGCAACAATATTTACTATTTTTTCTGTTGTGGAAAAAATTCCATCCTCTCGTTTATAAAATATATCATGCTCTATGGCCGGATAGACGATGGGATACTTTTGACCAGTAAAGTCATAGAGTTTATTACATAGCCATCTTGAATTCGCAACTCTATATATTGGCAGAAAATAGGTGTCGCTAATAAATTTTTTTATTATGGGATCATCAAATAGGATGCTCTCAAAATGCTGCATATGATGGAGAGTTGCAGCTCCTTCTATAGTTTTCCAGCTACTCAAATAAGCAGTTTGGGCAATCGTTGCAATATTAATATCTGTTTTAGGAGACATTTTATTTAACTTATTCAACATAGATATACTTACTGAAATCTTTTTTTTGCTTAAATTAGACATTTTAAAAAAATAACCAGCGTCGAAATATGTCTTTTTAGAGATAACTTTAACATCAGCTGAAAGTGGAAACCACCTATTGTAATATAGCGTTGTCATAGTTACCTCATGTCCCATGCTTGACAGTGAATTCATAAAGTTAAGCAACACCCTCGTTCCTCCAGTTCTTCCTGCAACCGGTAGCAAATAATTGATTTTTAGAGACTCCACTAATTTCACCAAACCAAAGCAAGATCCATAACGGCCTTATATACCATATCTGTATTCCAATAATGCCAAGAACCCCATCTTCCGACAGTTTTAATTCCAATATTATCCAAGATGTCTATAGCCTCGTTCCTCGTGTCATTATGAGTCAAATCATATATAGGATAACCATATTTATTGAACCATGCTTTTGTAAATAAAATTTGGCCTTCTTCTTCGATAACCCCTATTTTTAATAATCCATCTACAACCTCTTTTATTAACCTATCCTCATTATAAATTTCACCCTTCGGGATAGTCACTTCGGCAATAAGATTGCTTTTTTTCCCATCTTTTGGAGGAGCCATAGAACTCATCCAAGTATATCTGTGAAATATTATACCTTCATCAGGAACATATACCGTTGTCTGATTAGGAGTGCTTTTATTAATTCCCACTGCAACTACAACTACACTATTATAATCAAATTTACTAGACAAATTTTCGTAAGTGTTTCTATCAATTGATAATAATAGTTCAGGCATTGGTATAGTACTTATTAGTTTTTTGGCTGTTATCTTACCATTAATATGGAATATACCATTGTTTTTTATTTCAACATCAGTTACTGTCTCATCACTAACATAATTCACTCCTCTTTCAATTATAGAATCATACAGAGCCCTGTAGAGCGAATAAATACCTCCATGTATTGGATAAAAAAAATATGCTTGTTCTTTGTAGCCAACATTAGAGATACCAGCGGCTGCCTTTACCATATCTTCCAGTACAGGAAAAGGCATTCGTCCCGGAGTAAACACCCAATCTGCTGCCAACTTATCCAATGGCCTCTTCCATATTTTATTATTATAGGGTATGAGATATTCATCAGCCATATAATCACCGAAAAAGCCTGTTATCCATTCCAAGAAAGTTTTTGGCCTCCAATCCTGATTTTTGGCCATGAAAATCATACGATCTATGATCCCATTTATAAATTTAGCTCTTGCGTCAGGTGGTAATTTATAAATCCCGTTTTCAAAGGGATAAGGAATATATTGGTTATTATAATAAACATAATTGTTCCTTTCTTTTTGAAGATAGTTTGTTTTAAGAATACCAAGAATTTCATTTACAATTTGTTTATTCCTGCTGAAAAGCAGATGTGGCCCACCACAGTCTACAGTAAACCCCTTAATAAGTTCTGATTTAAGCAATCCTCCATTTTCCTTATTATTACTGGCTTCAACAATAGATATGTCGCGGATATTGTTATTAATTGCCTTCTGGGCAACAAGTAATCCTGCCCAGCCGCCACCCAGTATACTTAGATTAGATGTAAACATCGAATTTGTTATTTCCAACTCATATAAAAATAATGGTATTTATACAAGACGTTCCACATGTCAGACTAATACTCATAATTATAATTAATAAGTTATCTAGAGGTTTTCTATTTTCTACCACATTCTGTAAATTTCTTGAATAACTTCCTGATTACCGCTGAAGATCAACCTATTTTTGACTGTTTAATCCCTTAATTATCCCTTTTTATCACTATTTCTCCTGAAATTTCTTATAAGATTGATAGCTCACGCTATCCATTAATGATCTTCAATGCATGTACATTGTAAGCAAAACATGCAAACATGAACTTCACCCTCACTCTTCTTAATGTTGTAACCATGACATGTGAAAAATGAAATAGTCTTTTCATGATCGCATATGGATATTCCACAAGTGATCTCTTCCTTGAGATCCTCAGATTTCTTCGTATGGA
>JAKBRR010000162.1 GCA_021845325.1 Thermoplasmata archaeon | reverse complement strand
AGTGAATAAATTATGAAAGAAAACAGCAACGCCTTTAAGTATCTTATAAGATTTGGGATATTAAGAACATTTTCCACAGTTTATGGTCTAATATACATTTTTATGGGTATACTTATTCCACTTTTATTTTATATAAGTACATTTCAGTCCTTCAGTGCCTCATCACTCCCATCTTTGGGGTTTCTGGTATTTCTTTTTCCCATGATGCTTACACTATTTTCGCAAATAGGAAGTTCTGGCACAGCATACCTGTTTTCCTCCGATAGGGCAAACGGAGTTTATGAGTACCTTCTGGCCTCAAAAACGGTTAAGGTTTCGGATATATTTATGACATATTCCATTTCAGCCATAGTAATCACTTCACTAATACTCGGCGTCAATCTTGCCATATTTTATGGCGTAGATTTAATCCGATCCTCATCTATCCCGTGGGATATTACTGAATTTGTAATCATATTCACAGTTCCCATGTCATATTTTTTAACCCTAATATCAATCCTTTCAATGCTCACATGGGCATCTTTAACAAAGAGATATCCTGGAGTTAATGCGCCAGGCGGAATTGGAACTATTATTGGAATAATTCCAGTAATGGTTTTCCTTATGCTTGTAATCAAGTACTTATGGTTTCAGGAAAATATTATGTTCGTAGGCCAGATTTTCTCCATTATTCTTGGTATTATCTTTGTAGTTCTTACTGTGACGGTTATCAGACTCATGTCAAATGAAAGGATGCTTCCATAATCTTTCCAGTAATTTTTTAATTTATGACATCATTATACAATTTACAAAAATTAGTTATGTTTTCTTTAATGACTTTTTGAGCGTCGTTTTTAAATTTAAATTGATGTTCTATTTGATATATATCAGATATAAAACTATTTATGTATGTTTGTTATACTGTTTTATGGAAGTATACCAGATTTCCCAGCCAGGAATCGTCGCAGATATTGGATACGCATTGATTTTTTTAGGAATAGCACTTCTCCTTGTTGGTATAGTATTGGTCCTGGTTAAAAGATTTAAAAAAAAGGACATCAAAAAAGGGGCCATTCCGGCACTGCTGATTGCGGGACTGATAATATTATTTTCCGCAGTAATCATCACTCCCACAGGGTCAGGTGCTCAGAATAGCATTACAATAGGAGATCATTATATTATGATCAGTGGTCAGTTTATAGGCAATCAAAATTTTACCTCTAGCAACATAAAATATGCCTTTGTAGAGAATATAAACACTGGAAATATTACACTCAGTACCAGAGATTCAGGGACATCTATTGGCAATTACAACGAGGGTCTCTTTACCACGAACAATGGTGTAAGTGCTCATGTAGTAACAAATAATCAGACTGTTCTTGTGGTAATAACCAATTCTGATATCTATCTAATAATAGGTAGCAATAACACTGGAGCTATGGCCCATTATTTTTCAAAGGAGGTATATCCTGTAAATTTTTCATGAAACAGTGAAAAGAGGTGATTGGGATTTTGTTCCGTAAGGCGAATAAGAGAATTAGTCCAGGATGAGTGTCATGATAAGAATCAAACAGGAACAGAAAGAAATTTTATGATTCGTAAGTTTGTTTATTGCGCTCCCTGTTTTTATATTCAGAGTCTGATTGTCACCATAGAAACACTTCTAAATAAACATTTCATTATCTAAATCAGTGAAAGGGAACCTAACATCAGGGATAGAATGGTGAGAAATGACAGTGACTTTCTTAAGGAACTCTGACAAGAACTACCAGTGCCGGGTGGAGGGTGTAAAGATGCCACAAAGAAATGAACTTTAAGAGAAATTTATAAATTTCTTCATTGAAGAATCATAGATAATGGAAACTATATGGGCCTTATCTCTTACATGCTGTGGATTGAGTTTATCAATGTAGACCAGAACGAAAAGTCGTGGCTGGAAGTTAAGAGTGTGTTACGACAATAATCAGAGTCTATCATAGCATATCAGCAAGATTCACAGTTTAGAACATGATTTCAGACGCAGAAAGAGCCATGGTAATTGAAAAACTTAGATTACTTTCAAGAAGAATCAGTGGACATGTTTGAATTTGAAAATAGTCCGATCAGGAGAGAGATGGAATATTATGATGATATTGTCTGGTTGGAATCCGAGGATAAACCATAGAAGTAAATCCTGAAATTCGGTTAAAATTAAGTGCAAACGCAGTTGATAAAATTGACCGGTTTAGATTTGGTTAAATTTTTAGGTGAATACCGTGTCACAGGGAATAGTTTAAATTTATCCACTCCATAATCCTTTGTTCTGCTTTTCTCCTGTGCTCAGTGAAGGTGGACTGGTTCATGCCAAGTTTTACAGCAATTTTAGCGGAAGAAACCTTCCGGGGAATATCATAATAACCAAACTGGAAAGCTTTTATTATTACTTCCTTTTGTTTCTGAGTAAGTATTTGAAGAGGCGACGAAATTAATTTGTCTCCGCTTACCACAGAAATCACCTTGAACCCTTTTATCTTTTTCTCCAAAACTGTTATGAATGCCCTTAAGCTGGAGGTTTCGCCCAATATTCCAAAAGTTACATTTTCATCCTTGATTATATATGGACCTGTAAAGTATACGTTTGTCTTCAAGATGTACTCCGCTCTCGATTTTCTTTCACCCCTTGTAAAGCATATGTATGTTCCCGGAGCCTCTTCAATCAGCGGCTTCACATCAATATGATTACCTCTGAAAACACTTTCAATGTTATCTGTCGGATCTACAAGTTTTATTCTGCTAACCGTTGAAAACTCGTTTCCATCAATCTTAAGAAAATGCAGTACTTCCAGTGACTCAAGCCTGTCAGTTGGTATGTAGAGTGATTCTCCATCTAGTTTTGCAAGTTCGCTCAATGGACATTCCAGTACTATTTTCTGCATTGAATGTCATGTTACTAGCATTTAAAAACGTATTTAAGTACTACCAACTATAATTGGTAGAAACATTAACCGAAATTGTACATAAGAGTTTTTACCAAAGTAAAGGTGCTTATATGGCTTCTAAGGGACACAGTAGATTTGGATTCGACAGAAATCAAAAACTTATGTTAGGTTCAGTGGGTTTTATAGAAATTGTCAGAGCTTTTGGCATTTTTCTGGTACTTCCGGTTTTTACCTTGTACGGTAAGGAATTCACAAATTCCCCCCTTCTTGTTGGCCTTGCTCTAGGCAGTTATGGACTTACAATGGCCATCTTCCAGGCGCCTATGGGTATCCTGGCAGAC
This sequence comes from Thermoplasmata archaeon, assembly GCA_021845325.1. The sequence continues at coordinate 1,885 of JAKBRR010000162.1, read as the reverse complement.
AAATTCGGTAAAAAAAGAGTTATTATTTTAGGAATGATTCCGTTTATCATAGGGAGTTTCATTTCATGGCATCCAGGTTCAATTGCAGGTCTTATTCTTGGCCGTCTTATCGCGGGTTCAGGGGCCGTGACATCATCTGGTATGGGCATGGTGCAGGAAAACGTACCACCCGATAGAAGGAACATTGCAATGGCTATCCTTGGCATACCAATTGGTTTTTCTTTCATGGTGGCTGTAGTACTGGGCCCATATATTGCAGCAAAGATCGGGGTTGACTTCCTCTTCTTCCTTACAGGTATTCTTGGGATAGTTTCCATATTTCCACTTATGGTCGTGAAAACTGATGGTAAAATTGCGCATAAGGCAGAGAGGAAGAGGGTGGGAAGAATTGATATGAAATCAATTACTCTTGGAGGGGTTGGATTCCAGCTCTCATTTTTCAGTGTTGTACTGTTCTATTACCTGCCAATATATGGAACGAGTGCATACGGTTCAAATACCTATGGGCTTCTACTTCTTTGGCCTGTGGTAATTGGAGGAATTGTAGCATTCTTATCCTCAGGATTCGCCGATAGAGGGAAAACCGTTCTGTTCTCCCTGATATCTCTAACTTTCATATCAGTCAGCATTCCTTTACTGTATTTCCTCCCCATATCTCAGGATAACAGAAATTTATTCTATATTGGATTGATCATCTTTTTCATAGGTTATTCAATTTCAGAAACCGTATTTGTGCCATTGATTTCAAAGATATCTAAAAGAAACAGTTATGCATCCAATATAGGGGTTTACAACACAATTCAATATTCTGGCCAGTTTGTAGGGAGCATTACTGCCGGTGTTGTTTTAACATTAAATCTTTCATTGGGATCGGCAATCAGCATCTCATACATTCTCTTTGGAATAATGTTTTTCTCATTTCTGTTCCTGTATCTTGGAACAAGATACAGAGAGCCATCTCCTGCTAAACTGGCTGGATAAGGGAAAAATAGAAAGATAAATTACAAAAATGGTACTCTTAGATAGTCATACCGACAGATAGATGATAAGCAGAACTCGGTTCTCTTTAACACTCTGAGGGTAACCTCAATCCTCCTGCCACGTGATATATGATCGCATCTATGTATTCATGTGCCTTGAAACCATAGGAACACTTGAATGCGGTTCTTATCTTGTTATTCAAGCCTTCCACAACTGCTGAATTTATTCCGGATATTATGATCTCAAGGATGCCATTGAAATGTCTCTTTATGGTTTTTCCAAGTTTGATTATATCTGGCATTCTTGATCTTAATGCTCATAATATCCATTTGTTCAAATATGATTCTGCAATTGAACTGTTTAAATCCCATAATCTCTGCATGGCCATCTTGAAATAATATGCATGGGATATTTCACTCTCTCTTGACTCTTTCCTTCTTATTCTGTCAAGGGTATCATTCATCATCTTGATCACATGAAAGTGATCAAACACTATCTCAGATTGAGGAGAGGATGTTTTCTTATGAATCTTTCAAACACATTTGATTCCTTGCCTTCTTCTATGTGTATGACTCTGCTATTCCTTATGTCATAAAATAATATCACATATACATTATGTTTCTCAACAGAGAATTCATCGATTCCCAGTATGTTGAGATCTGATAGATCCTGATCTTTTGTTTCCCATGGATGATTGACTGTTTTCTTTCCATGTTCATTGCATTTGATCCATGGATCCTCAAGGCCTAGAAGTTTTCTGAAAAGTTCCTCAGATTTTACATGATGTGAATGAATTGAAGTTTATAAATTACCCCCAAAGGATTAAAGAGATCCGAATAGGTTATGTAGGTTTACTACCTACTATTCTTTAGTTTCCTGAGTAGCTTCTTTCTTCTCTGCTTTT
>JAKBRR010000161.1 GCA_021845325.1 Thermoplasmata archaeon | reverse complement strand
CTAGCTCTCGATAATGCCTCGTCGTCTATGGTTCGTTTACCGACAATGAAAAGTTTTTCAAAGCCGGTGTTTTTCATAGCTCTGGCAACGGCTCCTATATTTCCCTGGTATTCTGGTTCCACAAGAATTACAGTAGTGATCTTTTCAACATTGTTCATGAGAAAAATTAAAAAATTATTGGGTTGTTTCTTCCTTATTTTTATCTGCTATATCTGTCTCATCCTTAACGGCTTCAGCAGATGTCTCCTCAGTCTTTTCCTCTTTGGGTCTCGGGAGATATTCTTCAGATATTACAACCTTAAAAGAAGGAAGATGTTTCCTTATCAAATCAACAATCCTGAACTTTGCATCAAGCCATTCTATGTCAAATTTTGCCTCCTCTGGTACTGTTATGTTTGCAGTGGAATCTGCAGCTGAAATGGTAAAATTTTCAACTCCTTTGGAATAACTCATGTCGATTATGGCACTGATCTTTTCATCTTCCGTTTCCAGTTTCCCCTTTACTGTATACTTATAGAAAACATCCTTTCCTGCCCACTGATGGTTGTAATCGACCAGAACTCTCCCCGGGCTCACTGAGATAACTTTTCCTCTTCTGTTGTTGATTCTTACTTCCTGACCTGGTACCGGGTCAATCTTATTTTTCTGGAATTCTCTCATGGTGTGTACTTTGATATTATTGGGATCTCTGGCACCATAGGCGTTGGCCATTGGTATCTCAACCTCAACTTCCTTTCCTACCTCTGAAGATTTCAGGGATTCATTGATCTCTTTAAAAATTCCCTCAGATCCAATAATAAGGGTAGTTTCCTTATATTTCGTATCCGGATCATATATTCCATTGTCTTTTGCCAGTTTTTCCTCATTAGTAGCCACTAGCTTCTTCTCGTTTCCAAGTCTCATCTCAAAGTCTATTTTTATAAAATCGCCGTCTTCCATTTCCTCACCGGAACAAACAAAGAGCGGTAAGCCTTGAATATATTTATATATATCGTATCGCGGGCAATTCGATATTTCAATCGTTTTTCATACACCACGATAGCTCAAGTGTACCCTTTGTTTTTATCCCTAATTATGTATCAGTATTTCAGGTTCTCCATTTTCCTCGAGTTCATGAGTTCGCTGATTATTTCAGTAGATATTTCTCTTAACCCCATTTCTTCCTTTCTGATGATACTCCTTGAATTATTATCGCCAACATACCCTGATATCATTGTGAATTTTTCATGATTTGACTGTTTTTCAGCATTCCCGGTAAGAATTGTTGTGGAGCCATTGTTCTGTGGTGATTCAAACCCATAATTAAGCTTAACTTCCGGGATTATGTAGATAATCTGTTTTCCAAGCATTCCAATATTGGATATGGATGGATCAAGAACCTTTACTGAAACATTTACATTCTCCTCAATTGAACGCTTAACGATTTCAAGAAACCATGGAACGATGTAATTATGCTTCTTTGCGTCTTCATTTCCAGCCATATTAATTTTCCACATATCCTCCCCTATATCCATCTTTAATTGTTGATCATTAACATTGCTCCCCTTTACCAAATAAAATCTTCTGTCCGTGCTTATATATACTTCATGCTGCATTGATGAAGAACCCTTACAAATAACTTAAGAAATCCTTTATGCGCTAAACATGAAAAATTTCATCAGCAATCTAACAAACCGTATTTAAAACTCTTGTAAATTTATAATATTCATTAGCATATAGAACAATGGACAGGATCGTTTCGAGAATAGAAGAGTTCTCAAGGAAGATTTCTGAAGAAGGAATTCCGGAGAAAAATAATGAAGAGCTTAAAAAGAGAATAGCAGATATTATAATTACATCCTATGGTGCCAGAAACGTGGAACCGGTTAAAATAGGAATCAGGTCACTGCTGCCCAGTTCAGGCAATCTGAATTCCACAGTATTTTTCACAGGAAAAAAGGCTTCGTCTGATGTTGCAGCTTTCCTGAATGGAACAATGACAAGATATCTTGACTATAACGATACATACCTTTCGAAGGAGGCCCTTCACCCTTCTGATAATATACCTCCACTCATAGCTGTTGCAGAGGCAACAGAAAAATCTTGTAAAGATGTTCTGGATGCAGCTAATATCTCCTATGAGGTTGTCTGCAGTTTATCTGATCAGGTGTCCATAAGAGACAGAGGATGGGATCATGTTACATATATCAGTATATCGTCAGCTGCAGGAATTGCCCACTTAATGGAATTAACCGGAGACAGATACGCCAATGCTATCAATATAGGTCTGAATAACAATATAAGTATGAGACAGACGAGGGCAGGAGAACTGAGCATGTGGAAGGGAGCCACGGCGGCAAATGCCTGCAGAAACAGTCTCTTTGGAGCTCTTCTGGCCAGAAACGGCTTCTCAGGACCATCTCCCATATTCGAGGGAGAAATGGGATTCTTTAAACAAGTATCAGGAACCTTTGATATAACCCTTGATAACAGCCATGTTGGAAAAACCATGATAAAGAATTTTCCTGTGGAATACCATGCAATGAGCGCTGCAGAGGCTTCTCTATCAATCAGGAATAAAATAAAGGGAGATATTAAATCAATAGATGTTGAAACCTTTACTGTAGCAAATACAATAATTATCAAGGATCCGGAAAAACTAAAACCGAAAACCAGGGAAACGGCAGACCACAGTATGCCATATATTATTGCATACACCCTTGTAAATGGAGAACCAAACCCGTCATCATTTGATGATAAATTCCTGAAAGATAAGAAGATTCTGTCATTAATAGAAAAGATGAAATTCATGGTAACAAAGGAATACGATAAATTATATCCTGAAAATCTGCCATTTAAGATATCAATTAAAACTGACAAGGGTACATATGAAGAAGAACTCATAGTTCCGAAAGGCCACTATAAGAAACCATACACGTGGGACGATGTAATTGCAAAGGCAAAGCGCGTTATGAGTAGCGAAAGCGCAAAGGAGCTGACAGAATTCTGCAGGTCAATGGAGAACAGGGGAGTGGATGAACTCATCGAGGTAATTTCCAATGTCCATTCTTAGGGATAATATCAATCAGGGTCCAAAAGAATTCAGGAGAATGATGAAAGAAGAGGGTTGCTTTGCAGCTGGCGTATTCAATGGAATTTCTGCAATAATAGCAGAACACTCGGGCTTTAAGGCTTCATATCTGTCAGGTTCAGGAGTGGCTGCCAGCATGGGATATCCTGACATTTCCTTAACCACACTCAGCGAAGTGGTCGAAGAGGCAAGGAGAATAGTTAGAGTAACCCGGATGCCTCTAATTGTGGATTGCGACACGGGTTTCGGAGAAACAATAAACGTTTCACGCACTGTGAGAATGATGGAGGAGGCAGGGGTTTCAGCTATTCATCTGGAAGATCAGATTTTACCAAAAAGATGCGGGCATCTGGACGGGAAAGAACTCATTCCGGTTGAGGATATGAATAAAAAATTAAGGTCTGCGTCTCTGTCTAAGAAAATAAGAGAGTTTACAATAATTGCAAGAACGGATGCCAGGAGTGTTGAGGGTTTCGATTCATCCGTCGAAAGAGCGAGGGAATACCTGAAGGCCGGGGCAGATGCAATATTTATCGAGGCCCTTGAATCTGAATCTGAATTCAAGGAATTTGCAAAGAAAGTAAAAGCACCGCTTCTTGCAAACATGACTGAATTTGGCAAGAGTCCTTTTCTTTCATTTAATGAACTTAAATCACTGGGATACGCAATAGTAATATATCCATTAACAGCCTTTAGAGCAATGATGAAAAATATACAGGGAATATATAATGACCTGTATAGGGAAGGAACTCAGAAAAATTTTATGGATCGTTTGATGACAAGAAGGGAATTTTACGATATAATAGGATATGACGATTATGGAAAAGAGGATAGTGAGTTGAGTAAAATAAGGTGATAAGATGGCAGAAATTGTAAAAGTGGCAAAAGGTTTGGAAAATGTGGTAGTCGATAAGACTGCAATAGCAACAACAAGCAGCTCAGGAGATTTGCTTTACAGAGGATATAAAGCAATTGATCTGGCAGAGAAGAAGAGCTTTGAGGATACAGCCTTCCTCATAATAAACGGGAAGCTTCCAAATGAGGCTGAATCTGATAGATTCAAACAGGCAATTCATAACAATATGAAAATAGATCATTCCGTCAGAGAAATAATGAAGATCAATAAGGAAAAGGACCTTATGAGAAACATCAGATCAATGATATCGCTTTATCCATACGTTGAAAAAGATCAGCAGGGATTGTTTTTGAAGATGGATTCAATTATTCCACAGCTTTCATCAGATACCTACAATGCATTCAAAGGTAAACCTTACAGAGATGGCGAGGGAGACGGATATTCTGATACATTCTTTTCAATGATATCAGACGGGAAGCATAAGGAGTATGCAAGATCATTCCAGAAATTAATGATACTTTACATGGAGCATGAATTCAATGCTTCAACCTTTGCACTGAGAGTTGCTGCATCAACTTTGACCGATCCTGTATCTGCAGTCTGCTCAGCTCTGGCAACACTTAAGGGCCCGCTTCATGGGGGAGCCAATTCGGAGGTTCTTGAATATCTTGGATCGATTAAATCGAAGGACGATGCAAGACATTACGTAGATGAGAAAATTCTAAAGGGCGAGAAAATAATGGGCTTTGGGCATCGTGTTTATAAGAGGAGAGACCCCAGAGCACAATTTGTCAAAGGTGAACTGAAGAAAATAGCCCCGGATTATGATCTGTTCCAGGCAGCTGAAGCAGTTGAAGATTATCTCTGGGAGAAGAAGAGTCTTCCTGCTAACGTGGACCTGTACGCAGCAATTCTCATGAAATTCCTTGGAATTGAAGAGAGTTTCTATCTGCCCGTATTTGCTGCATCAAGGATTTACGGCTGGAATGCCCACTATTTTGAACAGGTCAACAGTAACAAAATAATCAGACCTGCAGCAGAATATGTTGGCCCGGAAAATTTAACCCTTTAATTTGTGAGCATTAAATCCCACCCTTTAATGGTGTGGGAGGTGTCACCCAATAACCTCTATTTTTTCCGCTTCTCCCTTTCTGTTGAACGCTATGAAAGAGTACTCTTTGAAAGGGTATCCAACAATTATATGAAT
>JAKBRR010000160.1 GCA_021845325.1 Thermoplasmata archaeon | reverse complement strand
AAAAAATCTTCTCGGTTAAATGGAAGCGGAAGAAATACGAAATATGGTTGCTCTGGCCAGGAGGAAAAGATGGTTGTTGATAGCCGGTATTATTTTATGGATAACCTCAGGCGTTGTTTTTATGTATTCTTTGTTAAAAACAACAAATATTCCAATCTATCAGGGAGATGGAAAGTACATAAATAACAGAGTCCCCATATTGGATTCAAACCCACTGCTATATTACGGGGCTTTTTTTCTTATATTGGGAATTGGTACTGCTTTTTTGGTGATATCCCAGCGTTGCATGAGAAGCGCCGTACTCTTATATCTAAAAAAATCTATAACAGATATTTCCTATAATGAATATATGACTGCAAAGGGGAATATCCTTAAATGGATGAAAGAGGGGGTTCCGGAATATGTGTAATTTACGGGAAGAATGAATATAGAAATTGCTTATAAGTGCATCAAATGGATTCGTTTTCCCCAATATTCTTTTTTCACTTAGGATATAAAATTGCACTGGAATGATCCGTCACGATTAATAGATAAGGTAAAATCAATGTTTGAGCTTTGAGATAAAATTGCCCACGATAGAAGACCGCATAAAGGAAATAGAACAGGAAATAAAAAAGACAAAATATAACAAGGCCACAGAGAGTCATATAGGTCTCCTGAAAGCAAAGATGGCAAGACTCCAGCTGGAAGCAGAGAGTCATAAGAAATCAGGAGGCGGATCGGGGTTTTCTGTTCCAAAGACCGGAGATGCCACTGTAGCTCTTGTTGGATATCCTAACGTGGGGAAGAGCAGTCTTGTAAATGCCATGACGCACAGTGGCAGTGAAGTTGGAAATTTCGCTTTTACCACATTGAGGGTAATTCCCGGAATTCTCAAATATAAGGGCTGTCAGATTCAGATTCTGGATCTTCCTGGAATTATTGAGAATGCTTCAGCGGGTTCAGGAAGGGGCAGAGAGGTTCTTGCAATAGTCAGGAATGCAGATCTCGTCCTCCTGGTTACAGATAATGAAGCAAAAGGAATGGACAAGATAATAGAGGAACTGAGAAAAGTCGGCATAGTTTTGAATAGAAAGAGAAAGAATATCTCCATGAAAAGAGCCAATACAGGGGGCATAAGAATCAGGAAACCAAAATCTTTGAGCCTCCCTGTGGAACAGATTAGAGCTATTGCCAAGGAGTTTAAAATTACAAATGCAGAGTTGTATATCCGCGAATCTGTTGATTCCGATGATCTTATTGATTTCTTCCGGGGAAATGTGGTATATCTTCCAAGCATGATTGCTGTGAACAAGATTGACCTGCCGCATGACGAGGCAAAGATAAGAGAACTGAGTTCTTTTGGAAAGATAGCAGAGGTTTCAGCGTCAACGGGAAAGGGAGTGGAAGAGTTGAAAGAAATGATTTATCAGTCACTGAGCCTGGTCAGGGTCTTTCTGAGAGATAAATCCGGGAAGATTGATTATGAGCGCCCTCTGGTACTAACAGAAGGAACAACTGTAAGGGACGTCTGCAGGAATATCAGCAGAGAAATGCTGGTGTCTTTCAAATATGCAATTTTAAGGAGCGATAGAAGTAAGGTTAATGATATGCGGGTTGGCCTTGAGTATTCAGTGGCAGATGGAGATATAATAACTATAGTCAGCAGAAATTAAAATTCTTCCATATCGTTGCCTGTAATTTCACACAGATGAAACGTGAAACTTATAACCAAGATCCCCGAGCTTTTTGAGAAGTACATCCAGATGATCTGAATCCCTGAGGTTAATACTGAATGTTATGCTTTGATATCCCGGAGGCGTATCATGACTGAGATTATCCACCTCAGCATGGAAAATGTTGGCTCCTGTTGATGATATTGTTGAAGTTATTGCCTGAAGTGTGCCTGGACGATCAGGAATTTTGCATTCTATCCTGACAAGCCCTTTGTCCATCTCCATTGCTTTGTATATGATCTTTGATAGAAGAAGGAGATCAATATTTCCACCCGATGCAACCCCCACGGTCTTTTTTCCCCCGAGATTTACCTTCTTTTCCATTATGGCGGCCAGCGGCGATGCTGCAGAAGGTTCCACAAGTATCTTGTGCCTTTCCAGAAGCTTAAAAAGAGCATAAGCCATTGATTCATCAGATACCGTTACCAGTTGATCAACATACTTCCTGATCATTTCGATATTCAGTTTCCCCGGATTCTGAACTGCAATACCATCTGCAATGGTGAACCCTTTGCTGCTTACCGTATATTCCCCCCTCTTAACGGTCTGGACCACTGAATCACAGTTCTCGGATTGTACCCCGATAATTTTGATCTTATCGTTCATTGACTTTACGGCCTTGGCAATGCCGGAAATCAGGCCCCCTCCACCTACCGGAACGATTATGTTTTCCACGTCGGGATGCTTCTCAAGTATCTCGAGCCCAATGGTTCCCTGCCCTGCAATTATCCATCTGTCATTAAAGCCGTCAATAAATGTTCTTTTTTCAATCTGTGAGAGACGCTTGGCCTCCTGAAAGGCTTCCGCATATGAGTTTCCATATAAAATTACATCCGCCCCGTAAGCCTTAACTGCATTTATTTTTGCACTTATTGTATATGATGGCATAACGATTTTAGAAGATACTTTAGCCAGGCGGCCTGCATAGGCCACTCCCTGTGCGTGATTTCCAGCACTACATGCTATAACCCCGTCTCTTTGCTCCTGTGGAGTTAATTTTGAGATTTTGAATAGTGCCCCTCTTGTTTTAAATGATCCTGTCTTTTGAAAGTTTTCCAGCTTAAAATAGATGGGAGCGCCATACATATTGGAGAAAGTGGAAGAACATTCAACAGGAGTTGAAAAAATCTTTCCCTTCAGATATTCCTGAGCCTCAAGAATGTCTTCAATGGAAGGTTCCATTTGATTTTCGTCTGACATATAACTATATCCTCTTCGGGAATATTAATCAGTTTCCTCTTTTTAAGCTGCATAAGAAGAAACCTAAAGGATAGTTTCTACGAAATATTGAGAGACCGTATTGAATATTCTATGAGTTGAACCAAATTTGAAATAAGAATTAGATTGCTAATTCCTTTTCAGTAATTTTTCGTATGTCTGAAATGATATCCCTTACGTTTTCATTGAAAAGGCGCAGCTTTAATTTTTCAGAATCTACGAATTTTTCATCCTTTATGGATTTCAGGTTAATTTTAACATTGAGTAAAACCGACTCAATGGCCGCACTGCTGAGATATCCTGCTGCAGCGGCATCTGTTATGGCGTTTTTATTTCCGATCTGACACAGACGTCGGGATAATTCCATGGTTTTATAACAAAGCTGTGCTGTTTTCCACGGGACGGAGATTGCTGCTTTCATTGTTCTGTTAATTTCGTTCTCCCTGTGCCTCTTGTTATCATCTGTGTCTCTGGGAAGTTTTCTTGCATCCATCATAGCGTTGAATGCCTTCTCGTCATCCTCCATTAATGTTTCAAACTGGTTTGCATAATCCTGTGCCTTCCTGCTGAGCCTCTCTATTTCCTCCTGTACTGCTTCATAATTCTTTTTTCCTCTTGTCAATGACGCAACCATTGAGCAGAGAGAACTGGAAATTACCCCGACAAAGGCGCTAGCCGACCCTCCACCTGGGGCCGGTTTTGGTGATGCCAGGTCCTCCATAAACGTGTTATAGTTTTTCATTGCTCCCACACCTTCTTTTCAAATATCTGGTTACTCTTGAATCCGTTGAGCCTTAGATAATACTTTGCACTTTCAATGAGGGCATCCATTGGAGTTAGGCCGACTATTTCTGATTCTGCTATCTCAAATCCAAATCTCTGAGCTTCCATCCTGACAAGTTCATATGCTCTGTAAATGGGTGTTTTTTTGTAATTTGTCAGATTCATGGATATCTGAACCATTTTCCTGTCTTCAAGGTAAAATGCCAGTGCTTTGACAAAGGTCAGACCTCCATCCTTTGCTCTCAATGCCTTAGCAATCTTCTTTCCGGATTCAATATCCTGTGTCCTTAGATTTACGTTGTATGCAATGAGAAAATCCCTTGCACCAATAATTGATGCTCCTGCAGTGCCTACTTCCTGCGGTCCAAAATCAGGCTTCCACTGCTCTTTATGAATTTCGTTCCTGATCTGCTCATATTGAAAATTTTTATTTCTAATATTTTCGAGGCTCTTCCTCCATTCTATTTTTGCAGCTTCACCATATAAATAAACTGGGATTCCCAGCTCTTTTGATACTCTGGCTCCAAGTTCGTTTGCCAGATCGACACACTTCTTAATATCCACGCCTGAAACTGGTATGAAAGGAATTACATCGGAAGCCCCAAATCTTGGATGCTCTCCTTTGTGATTATCCAGATTTATTAAGTGTGAAGCCTCTCTGATTCCCCTGAAGGCCCCTTCCACAACTACGTCTTCGCTTCCTATAAAGGATATTACGCATCTGTTGTGATTTGCATCTTTTTCCTGATCAAGAAGCTTAATTCCTTTTACTGACAAAATTGCTTCTGTGATCTTTGAAATCACTTCATCATTCTGTCCCTCACTGAAATTTGGTACACATTCAACGATACCCATGAACTTGTATATTATTCAAAGATAAAGCCCTAATCATTGATTGGTTATGATTAATTATGAGTTTTTACACCGTTCTTAAATATCTCCTAACTCACAAAAGCGTTATATTAACAGGTCTGGTAACATAAAATAAACAGGTTTGATGTAAACTTTAAAATACACCCAATTACTAAACATGTTTACCGAGATTATTGGTGAGAATATTGATTACAAGTATGATAAAAAGGGATGGAAAAGAGGTTACATTCGAACCGGACAAAATTACAAGGGCAATTTACAAAGCGATGTTATCAGTCAAAATAGGAAGCATGAAAGATGCTGAGCTTCTGACTCAAAAAGTTGTTGCTTCATTATCAAATGATTTTACCAAGCCTACTGTTGAACAGATTCAGGACAGAGTTGAAAATATATTAATGGGCACGGAGATAGACGGGAGAAAATTCAACGATGTTGCTAAGTCCTACATACTTTACAGGGAGAGAAGGAGAACCATAAGGCTTGAGAAGGAAAGGATTGGTGTAAAGGATGATCTCAAGCTTTCCCTGAACGCCATAAAGGTGCTCGAATCCAGATACCT
>JAKBRR010000159.1 GCA_021845325.1 Thermoplasmata archaeon | reverse complement strand
AAAAAAACTAACAGTTGCAAGTATTGCCGCTTACTTATCCAGAATGACCGAAATCGCAGAGTTTCTAAAAGATAAATTTTTCAATCCGACAACCGAAGACCTTAAAAGTTTCATAAAGTGGAAAAATCAATCTCGACAATCGGAAGGAAAAGAACCTCTATCCGGACCGACAATTAATATCTACATTGCAACGATGAGGAATTTCTATCAATGGCATATCGGTTCGGATGCGGATTGTATAAAGGGATTGAACAGAGCACCGATAGAAGATAATGAACTAAGTCCAGATGATTTGATAACGCCAGAAGAAGTACAACAACTTATATCTGCGAGTCACAATCCGAGAGACAAAGCACTATGGGCACTACTCTACGATAGTGGATGCAGGATAGGAGAGATGCAGACCATTAAACTCAAAGACTTGGATTTCAATAAAGACTACGGTTTTGCCTTATATGTATCCGGGAAAACTAAAGGACGCAAAGTAGTTATTACTGGGGATTCTATTGTATATATACGGGAATGGCTAAAAGTTCATCCCAAAGCAAATGACAAGGAAGCTTACCTATTCTGTGGAGAAAATCAACGGAATTTTGGTAAACCAATGACTCATAACCTAATCTACCAAAAGTTGAAAGCTTCATTAAAGAGAGCCAATATAAACAAGAAAGTGCATCCTCATCTATTCAGACACACCAGAGCGTCTATTCTCGCAAACAAGGTTGCGACTGCACCATTAGAAGCACAAATGGGATGGAAACACGGTTCAAAAATGACAGAAACCTATATTCATCTGTCTGAAACATTACAGGAAGAAGCAATACTCAAAGCGGAAGGTATTCAGGTCAAAGAAACGCAAACCGAAAACACTAGACCTAAAGAATGTCCAAGATGCAAGGAACTCAATCCGTCCAATGCAACGCAATGTAATAGGTGTTTTCTACCATTTGATATTAAACTTATACCGGATGCTGAATTACTTGGAATTGTAGATGATTACAAGAGAATATTTCGAGATATGCTCTTTGACTTATTAGAAGATGAATACCACGATAAGGGAGACCAGGCAAAACTCGAAACCTTACATAAAATTCGGGAAAGTAGAATCAATCTATTCTAAAGTGGAGCTAAACGACTAAATTTCTTTCATATAGTTAATCGAAGCTCTTTTTTTATCGCAAAGTCACATTAGGTGAATCGATTCAAAAAAGCGTGTCTCGTTAGGAAATTCGTTGTCGAAATTCAAAAATGAGTTATACCCTTGTCCAGTACGGACACTACCTTATAAACATTTTCGTGCGTTAGAATTTTTTGGCTCAATGTTTTAATACTTACCGTTAATCGTTCATCTCGGGGTCTAAATGAAACCTGAAAAAATAGAAGAGGAGAAGAAACTGGATAGCCAATTGGTTGCGTGCTGGACGCATCCTGACCAAAGCGTATTGGACGCTATAGGTGAGAGTGAAGGTGAACTTCCGTTTTACCCTGTGCAATTGACAACGGATGGGGATGACTACAAGGTAACTTTCAATGTGTCTAAAGAGAGTCTTGACCACTTTGGAGTATTGTGCATCCTTCCAAAAACCGATAAGGAGTGAATCAACACTCCACAATTTTTTTGTTTCGAGTTGTTCGTAGAATGAGAAAAATAGGAGCTCCACAAAGAAGTGCTCAAAAAATATTTAAATACTTATTATAGTTCGATAAAAATGATGTGAAATGCCAAGAATACAAAGAGGAGTAATTGTGGACTATGATATATGGTACGAAGCACGAACACTTGGAATAAGTCCAACCGACATTATAGACGAAGCCCTAAAACGTGCAATAGAGGAAGAGAAAGCCAAACAGGTGAAACAATGAGCAGACTATCGTGGTTTAAGTGGAAGGAAAAAATGAGTGGTGTTAGAGGAAACAAGCTCTCAACACCGGAAGAAGATTCTTCAAGAGGTCCTAATTCTTCAAGAGGTGGTTCTTCAAATGATAGATCAAAAAAACCAATTTAAATCGTTTGATAGCACACAAAAGTTAGTGCAACAGCTAAAAATTATCATACCATTCCGCAAGAGATATGAGGGCTTAAGGTACATAGAGATTCCCATTCCATTCGTGATAGAGGATAAGGTCATAAAAAACTGGGAATATTGCAATAAATTAGCTAATGATATTTGGAATAAATTCAAACTCGATGCGGAGGTAAATCCCGGTTTTTTAGTAAACGCTCCACAAGACGATATAGTAATCGTGATGCCTTACCCTTCAAATTCGTGGAAAATGTACTATGGATTACTTATATTTCTCGAAGAGAAACACCTTCCATATAGGATAGTCAATACAAATGGAACTGTGATTGCGAGAGGAGGAATTTTAAATGATTGAAAGCCAAGATAAGAAGAAAAAATACGACCACCTAAATTGGAATATGAGAAAAACACGCGTATTGTTATACGGATTTCGGCAAACGTTTGCAAATGCTGGGTTTAAAGAACAAAAAGAGTACAAAAAGTATATAGACCCAATGAAAGACGAATCTAAGGATGAATATCCAGAGGACAAAACTTCCAAGTATCTCCCAATCACTACTATGCATCTTGGAAATAAGATAAGTAAATTCGTTCTCAAACATCCCAATGGAGAACATACAATAGTTGTTGAAGTTGAAGTACTTGGTCAAAACCAAGTGGTCAAGTCTATACGAATAAATGATGAAACTTATGAGGTGAAAAACAGTGACTGACGAAGATAAAATTTTACTTAACGGAATAACCAAAGACGAGGAAGACGAAGCTTGGAATTCATATTACGAGGAGGAAGAAAAGAGAATCTGGAAAGAGTACAACCATCCCCCTTCATTTAGTGAATATCAGGAAAACTGTTTTGAGATAGATGATTACTTTAGAGTCAATAATTTGCGAAGAGATTTGAAGGGATATTCGAAGATTATTGCTCACTACAAGGAAGATACAGAAAAATTATGGAGAACAGGACTTTATAGCATAGTATCAAGAGTCTTTGACAATAGTATCGTCACGGTAAAAGGGGACTCATATCCATATTCACGGCGAAATGGAAATATAAAACAGAACTTATATGCTTATTATATTGGAGGACCAGGCACACACAAATCGACTATGAAATATTCAGTCGATGACATCGTTCAAAAAATCAATGCAAGGCTAATTGAAAAAAACTTCCAAGTTATCGATGAGAAGATAATTAGGATAAGTAATAGTTCTCCAGAAGGACTTTTTGACGCTATTCAGACCTGCCAGAAAATAAACTTCGATTTGGAAGAATCAGAAGAAACTTTTGAAAAGTCAATTAAATCAGGTGCATACCAAATAGGTAATCTCTCTACGATAAACAGAATTTTCTATGGACTTGGAGATTACCGTACAACAGTTAAAGGAGGAGAAATCCAATATGAGAAAGGTAAATATGCAACTCTTATTGGAGATGCACATACGGACAAACCAGAAATAATGAAAAGTTTTCTTAACTCCGGATTTGGAAGGAGAACACTAATAACAGTAATAAGGCACAAAGACGAACCATTACCAGTAACCGGTAAGTTATCGAGACATTACGATGACCTATCAGATATTTTGACAGAACAGTTTATTGACCATATTGTGAAGCGAGCTTATGCTGTTTATAGAAAAACTATTCAATTTACAGAAGAAGCTGAAGAATTGATAACCATCATTTATAGAAACACAAAAGAGATGCAAATAAGCGAGGATAAGGAGAATACAGAACTTCCGAGCAACATTGAATTACTTATTAGACTATCGATGCTCGAAGCCATTTTCAATGGTGATACAGATAACAAATTTGTATTCGTTTCTAAAACGGAAGTGGAGAACGCAAGGGACTATCTTATATTCATTGACCCAGCTTACCAACAGGAAATTAAGGGGAGTACCGAAACACCAGAAACTATCAAGGAAAGAATTGTTGCATTTATAGGTAAGAAGAAGCAAGCTACAAAATCAGATATTTCACACGGAATCAAGATTAGGGATGATTTTCCATTAAAGAAGGTCAAGAGTGAAAGCAAAATTATTGGGGAACTATTAGAAGAACTAATCTCAGATGGCATAATAAATATCAGGAAAGCAACATCTGGCAACAATAAACCCGTTGCCTTGTATTCTTTAGACAAATGAGAAATGAGATGAAATGAGATTTAAAATGAGAAGTTTGAGCTAACCAATATTTTCAACGAAAAATGAGAAATGAGAGAAATGAGATGAGATGGTAATGAAATTAGAAATTGAAAAATTAAATTTAAACACCGACACTTACGAGGAGGAATCAAAAATTACTATCTTATATTAATTCTAATTTCTCTCATTTCTTATTATTATATATATTAAAAACAAGGTGCACCAACCTTTAGGAGATGAGAAAAGGTACTAATCTCATCTCAAATCATTTCATCTCATTTGACGAAATCAAAGGTGCATCAAAGAATTGACAACTACGTATAGATGCGCTTATATGTTTTGGTAGGCAACAACCGAAACAAAGGACCTGTTCTAACTAAGGAAACAGAGTATAAAGTGGAACAGGAAAAAATTTAAAGAAGTCTAAGGAATAAAAGAGATTCTAAAAGGTGAATCTCTAAAGTGGTGCTAAACGGAGAAAATCTCTTCGATTAACTATATGAGATATTGTTTTTAAAACAAGGTGAATCAAGGGAGAATCTCTTTATGTTTTTACCTCACACTACTACTCCATAACAAGATTAATCAAACAATACAAGCGCATCTCGAATCAGAAACAAAAGAGTGTACCGGAGTTAAACTTTTAAGATTAAAAGCAGGTGTTGGGTAAGGACAATAAATACAAGGGAAACAGAGAAGGAAAGCCGTGGCAATGCTTCCGAAGTGTCCATTAAAACAAATTTTCTAGCACGGCTATATCTAAATCGTTTTCAATTAAAGAATCTATGAACAACATAAGAAACCTAATAATCTGCCTCAAAAGTGAGGGAAAGAGTTCTGGAACTATTAAAAATGCCCCTAAAACAATTAAAATAGGAAATGTAAATAGATGAATAATATGTCTGATAAACTAATGGGAAATAGCATTACTCCAGAAACCTTCGTCGAACAAACGTTTGCCATAAAGGTTAAAACAGCACTGCGACTACCCGAAATCC
>JAKBRR010000158.1 GCA_021845325.1 Thermoplasmata archaeon | reverse complement strand
GGATCTCTCTTACCCTCATCCACAAACCCAGCAATCCTCTTCCCGGGTAATGGGTGGACTGAAACTTCCATCAATCCTTTCCGGTACTTTCCAAATTCGTATGCCACACTGGAAGTCCACATGACCGGTTTCATGTAATCAGGTATTCCCATGTTCTTGAATATTACCGGTCTGCTTTACATCCGCAAGACTGCATTCCATTATTGCAGTCGGGAAGATATTCTAAGGGCCTGAATAATACATCGTCTTATCTTCAGGAATGCTTTTCCCCAGCTTTCTGTTATTCTCAAAAATGATCTTTGTTATGGGAGATATGCCACACTCTATTCCAATCTTCTTCAGTATATCAATGATCTCAGAATCCAATATCTCTGCATCAAGCAATCTTTCCACATAAGAGGTTTTCTATGAACTCCAGTTTCGTGCAAATATCAAAATCTGTTTTACTCCAAGAAATTAGTAGTATGGCTAATTTTCAATTATTATATGGATAGTATCACAAATTAGTTTTCATTGGATTCTAGAAATTGTCATAGGGAGAGTACCCTTTCCAGTGATCTCCTTCTTTGAATTTGGATTCTTTTCTAGGTAACCGATATATTTTGTTTTGACCTCTCCATTGACACGCTTCACCTCGTACAGCTTGTAATACTCCTTACCGTTAGTTCTCTTGTCTTTCCTCACTAATAATTACGTCTCATCTTACTCCGTATAACCCCCCGGGTCATACACTAATAAACCTTTCATTACTTCGTTAAAGTATCCCCAACTGATTTGTAATTCCAAAACTTCGGAGATACGAATGCGGAATTTTATATAGGTACGTATTTTTCAGTTTTGATCATATGGTTACGTCTAATAGTGTCCTTGCCTTTCGTGAATTCGTCAAGGAAATTAATAGAATACGCGAAATGGGTGACTACACAGAAATGACCTTTAGAACTCCCTTCCAAAATTTCATAGAGAATATTAGTTCTGATTACTTCCTATTTCAAGAACCAGGAAGAGTGAAAAATTTTGGAGCTCCGGATTTCAAAGTTTTCCGAAAAAAGTTCGGGGTAGGATATATTGAAACGAAAACGCTTAAAGTTGACTTGTATGAAGAGTTGGCTTCTGAGCAGATGTCCAGGTATAAAGAAAACATAGGCAATTTTCTTTTTACAAATTATCATAAGTTCATTTTGGTAAGAGAAGGATTAGAAGTGAAAGAAGTTGATTTATTTCGTCTACCTTCAGAACCAAGAAAAATCGATATCGACGATGACCGCGCTCTTCCTGAATTCCTCGATATGCTAGGGACCTTTTTTAGTTATTCAATCTCAAGAGTTAATGATGCAAGAGAATTAGCCATTCAACTATCTAAGAAAGCAAAACTAATAAGAGATATCGCTGAAGAATTACTAGTTTATGATATAAAGGATGCAGAAAGGGAAGAAAAAGAAAAGTCCCCTATTTATGAATTTTACATAGGAATTAGGGAACTTATACACGATATAGATACTAAGAAATGCGCAGATGCATACGGCCAAACTGTTACTTACGGTCTCTTTCTCTCAAAAATGAATTTGAAGCAGTCTTTACTTAAACGTGAAGAAGCTGCAATGAATATACCAAAGAGCATCCCAGTAATAAGAAAAATCTTTCAAAATATTTCAAACGAAACATTCCCGTCTTCATTAGGTTGGATAGTCGAGGATATAATTGACATCCTTAATGTTACTGATATTGAAAAAATAACAAAGGAGTTCAATGAAAGAGGCAAGAAAGATAGAGACCCAATAACCTTCTTTTACGAGTCGTTTTTAGGAAACTACGATAAGGAATCTCAGAAGCATTTAGGAGTTTACTATACACCTAGACCGGTAGTCAACTTCATAGTAAATTCAGTACAACAACTGCTAAAGAGCTCATTGACCATCAGCCTCGGGTTAGCAGATGATAACGTCACACTCTTGGACCCAGCAACTGGCACGGGAACATTCATGTGGATGGCCTATCTTGTTGCGTTAAAGGAATTAGAAAACAAAAAAATGTTGGGCGTGAAGAACGAAAAGATAGAAAAACATTTGCTTAGCCATTTTTATGGTCTTGAAATCCTTATCGCACCTTATATCTTTGCGCATTTGAAATTGTCATCTGGGCTAAAGAGTATCGGATATGAGATGAAAGACACAGAAAGAATTCAGGTCTATTATTCCAACACATTAGATATAAACGAGAAAGAGAAGGGCACTCTCTTACCTTTCTTGAGAGAACTCACAGAAGAAAGTAGGATCGCAAACTCTATTAAAAGCAATAAGAAAATACTCACAATAATAGGCAATCCGCCGTATAATCGCCTTTCTTCTAATAAGTCTGAGTGGATCCTAGAGAAAATGAATGATTACAAGGAGGGATTGGTTAAAGATGAGAAAAACAAACAACCTTTGGATGATGACTATCTGAAATTCTTTAGATTTGCTCAATGGAAAATCGAGCAAAACGGCATGGGCATTCTTGGGTTTATCACAAATAATTCCTACTTGGATGGAATAATGCATAGGGAGATGAGAAAAAAGCTCTACTCAACATTTGACCAGATTTATATAATCAACCTCCACGGAGATTCGAGAAAAGGTGAAACAGCGTCTGACGGTGTGAAAGATGAAAACGTCTTTGACATTCAGCAAGGAGTTTCGATTGGTATATTCTTAAAGTCAAGCAATAAATCTGCCAGAAAGGCATTTAAATACTACGATAAGTATGGACTTCGTGAGGACAAATACTATTGGTTAGATAGAACCACAGTTTTTAATGTACCTTGGGTCGACCTTGAACCATCACCCCCATATTTCTATATGAAGCCAATTGACAACAATTCAGAGTATAATAATTTCTATCCATTGCAGAGTATATTCAAAGAGATTAATACCACAGTTGTTCCAGGTAATAATGAGATTCTAGTTGATAAGAACGAAGAAAAGTTGAGGAAAAGGATGCAGACCATACTCGTCGAAAAAGATGTTAGTAAATATAGGGAAATATTGACAAATTCGGCTGGAAAAAAGATTCTAAAAGGAATGGGAAAAGCAGATTTCGCTTCAGAAAAGCTTGTCAAATTTCATTTTCACCCATTTGACTTCAGATACATATACTTCGAGCCAAGTATAATGGAAAGGGCACGAGATAATCATACGAAGAATTTAAGAAATGACAATTTTGGTTTAGTTCTCTCAAGGGTTAATGCAAGGGACACCTACGACAGCGCTATTGTCACTAAGGAATATCCTTATTACAAGTTAGCAGAAAGCTCGAGGGGTTCTTATCTTATTCCGCTTTACCTATATGGTAAAAAGAGTTGTGGGGATGAGTCAGTTCCTTGCCTTAATGTGCAAGACTCTTTTCTTGACTTTCTTAAGAGTAAATACGGAGATATAGAAATTTCCGGAGTTGAAATTATGGGATATATTTATGCTCTGCTATATTCTCGAAAGTTTAGGAAAACATTCAATGACCAACTTAAAGAGGATTTTCCCAAAATACCATTCCCTTCAGATAAAAAGGAGTTTGAAATTCTTGCAAATCTCGGGAATGAGCTGATAAATCTCCACTTATTAAACTCAGATATAAAATCACAGGTCGAATTTAATGTTCAAGGAAGTAACCGCATTGAGTCTGTGTCCTTCAGTGAAGATAAAATTTACATAAACCAAAAGCAATTTTTTGGAGGTGTACCTGAGGATGACTATGAGTTCGTCATAGGAGGATACCAAATTCTTAAGAAATGGCTCAATGAGAGGAAGGGGGACACGTTATCTGGAAAGGATATAGAACACTTCATGCATGTAGCTGGGTTATTAGCAAAGACTAGGGAGGTAATGGATGAAATAGACGGTAATTTGGCAGAAATGTTTTGAGGTTTTGTATGAAAAACCATTTAATCCTTAATTTTCTTTTTTTATATGACCGCATAACCAGCATACAAATTCTAAGAGTCAGTATTTTACGGCTTTTTCTCTCTGTGATCGGTCGTAATCGAACACAACTGATCCCAAATTCCTTCAGTGTTGAAGCATTGTCATTATTCCCCTTTCTCATCAAGGATTGCGTCTTGAATTGAACCACCAATATCCCTTCCTGAGCTCTATTTATAAATCTTCGACAACTTCAATTAACGGTATTTTGGATATATCATGAGTCGTCATAATTTGTTAAACCCCGCAAATTACTCTGTCTAGCATGTTCGTATGTTGGATTTACAGTCATAGTTTTTTTACGTAACAGATCCATTTTTGGATTTTGGTAGTTACTTCTTGAAGTGTTATTTTACGGGTTGTGATAATGATTATAGATGAACAAATATGCATATACGTCTATGGCTGCAATATCATTTTGAGTCTATTTTACCCACACAAAAGTGGAAGAGCCTATTTTATTAGTAAGATCGCATGTTAAGTTGGTACCCTAATAAACCTTACGAGTGCAATGTTGTGGATGAAAGATCAGATCACAATAGGCTTCCATATTTAATTCGAGCGTATCAGAAAGGATTTACCGCCTATATAAACAGTGGGAATACGTGGAATATGCCTTCAACGTGTACATGAATGAACTTGAAGCGGATCGATCATACCTGAAGGATGATCACATCCTCTTCTCCTACATGTTCCTGAACCTTCTGTCTCTGTACCTTCATTTTCAGACACTGAATATGATAGATGGGAAATAAAGCATTAGGGATGTTCTGCTCATATTTTCAAGGATAAAGATCTACATGATGGAAAAGAGCGAGATCATGGGTAAGATACCAAAGAAGATAAATAATATCTTGTGACAAAATTGAAGATAGATCTGGACATGTTACGTAGCGCGCCAGGGAAGCTCTATGACTAAACAGTGGAAATCTGGAACCGGCAATTATGCATTCGGCCGGATAGTGAAAGGCACAGCATATCCAGCGATGGCTATGCTGAAGCTGCCCGTATGCGAAACTGCAGGCCGTATCGAAAGAGAATGCGATGTAGCACCGAAAGGCCTTGGAGGGGAAGCCGAATGCGTTGCGTAAGCATGAAGGCTGCCATATCCTCGGAGACAAATGCATATAACGAGGATATTCCCCCGGTGTTTCAGCAATGGCATGCAGCGAAAGCCATAGAGGGTAACCTGGGAGACCATGTCAGGTCTTCACA
>JAKBRR010000157.1 GCA_021845325.1 Thermoplasmata archaeon | reverse complement strand
TCCTCCGATCACTACTACTGCTGCTACTACTCCGGCGATCACATATAGATATAGGTCAATTGAGGAAGTAATTGCCTTCGCTGAATCCGAAAAGATGTTTTTCATAGTTTACATGCTACGGAGTTAAGTGGTCATGAATGATAGGCTTGGCGTAAGTATTACTTAAAGACACTGTGGTTATAGTTCAATATAAAATGTATTACTGAGTTGCGAAAGTTGGGCTCATAATATGTAGAGTCGGAACGTGTGTATATTCATTAACTAATCTTAGTTGAGCCAAAATTTTTCATTTTATAATTTCTAGATTGTTTTTGAAGATATCAGAATCTTAGTTAATTATACAAAGATTTAGATGTATTTTTTTATCAATTTCATCATTATATTGTTAGATCATGGAATGTATTTTCTTGATGATATTATGTTATTTAGACAGTTCTTAGACAGAAAATAGACAGGTGGTAGACAGTATATTGACTGTGTTAAGACATCAATTAGACATGCATTAGACAATTTTTAGACTAGAACTATACAACATATTGAGATGTTGTTTTTTTTAACCCCTAACTTTTTTTGGTGTTGACTTCCAATTAACACTCTTTTGAAAGCGTTCGTTCTATTTTGCGGAAATTTCAGAGAGACACATATATCTATTGTGGGAAGTATGTTAGCGGACCATGTTGATTTGAAGAATCATGAAAAACGAGGTTACGAATATTGATACCCATATTTGAATGCTATATCAATGAAATGAACATTAAACTTTATGAATATTTGAAGGACGTAGTAATATAAGAATAAAATGCCATCTGACAATAAAGAGAAATCTTATGGTTAAAACAAGAACCTCACGAAATTTCAAGAGAATCAACAAACTAAAACATAAATATAGTTCATCCGATGCTGCATTCGAAATTGTTAAATTAAGTGGATGGTCAGATTGATCTATCTGTAAGTTGATAGAGAGTGTTAATAATCGATGTATTTTCTTATGGTTATATTATTTTTGGCTCCACATTGAAGCCATCTAATCCAACTCCCATCTCATCAGGTAAAATAAGACTCGTTTTAAAATGTGCATATATTTCTAGGTTTTCGTATGGTGGAACTGAAACAAAATTATCTGAATAAAAAACTGGAGTAATTTCCTCATTTGTTAACCGGTTCAGTACCCTTATTCTTGTAAGTAGGGCTCCTCCGCTGGACCTGTTTTTCAGGCTGATTGTTAAATTTGTTATATTTCCTTTGATGTTTACCCTATATGATAAATCCAGTTTAACTCTTTTTACTTCATTGATCTTTTTTATGGATGAAAATTCTTTTATGGGTGTCTGGTAGAACACTGTTTTTGAATAATCCAATTGATCATTTCTTTCGGGTATCAAGTAAAAATTTCTTGAAACAACACTGTCGTTAGAATCTTTCAGCAACAGGTATATGAATACAGGATATTCCTGATATTTTGTCTTATCTATCTTGAATGCATCTGCATTGCTGTCTTCTTTCACGTTTAATTCCACTTCCATTGAGTCAATCAGTTTGAAGTTAATATTGTACACCAGTGCATTTACCCTGAGATTACTGCACTGAATAGGTGTCCTGTTGATAACAGTTATCGCGTCATTATCATAACAATACTGGATGTGAATTGGTTCAAGGGCCTTCTTGACTCCAAAATATGAGGAATTTTGTATGAAATAGTAGGAAATAAGGTGCCATATTAGGTTTGGCCATGATCCATTCAGCATCCAGTGTATCACACCAGTCGAAACATACCTGTTTCTTACGAATGCTTCGAACATTGCTCTTTCTGTTTCATATTGCTCAAATTGTGATTTCCAGATGAAGTCATCCAGGCTGCCTAACTTGCCAAACCTAACTTCCAGAAGACTGATAAAACGATTCAAATTCCTGAACTCGTGCAGTCCACAGTGAAAGTTCCATGTTTCATTTAGTGGCCAAATGTTCTGCTCTGGAATGAACTTTCTCAGTTCTTCCTTGAGAGGAATGGATGGCCCAGGGCCAATTTCAGTTAGAAAACCCTTAGCTCCTCCAAGATCTTTCGCTTCATACCAGTAGTTAGGAGGTACATAGTCATATGGCCCAGTCATCTTAACATGTGTAGGACCTGAAACATCACTTGGAGCTGCAGTTGCTGAGGATATTATAGGGCTGTTCCAACCAAGCTTCTTTTCTATTTCGATGTATCTTCTTTCTACAGTTTCTGGAGGGTGAAAATCGCT
Source organism: Thermoplasmata archaeon (assembly GCA_021845325.1). The sequence goes on along the minus strand of JAKBRR010000157.1, from coordinate 2,931 downwards.
TCCATTCATCCATAAAATGATTGATGGGTGTCTTCTGAGTCTAGTTATTTGATCTTCGAGTGATGAATATGCAACTTCGTAATTCTCTTCTTTCCATCTGTCCCATTTTTCCCAAATATCACCACAGTTCCAGCCTGCAATTACCATTATTCCATACTTATCTGCAAGATCGAAAAGATAATCTGAATCTAATTTTCCCTCCAGTCTTATGCAGTTTAAGCCCATATCTATTATTGCTTGAAATTGATTCTCCAGATAACAATAGTCCCTTCTTAGAAAAATATCTGGAGTCCAACCTGCACCCAATACAAGTAATGGTTTACCATTTATCTTAATGAGAAGGTCATCAGTCTCATTTATCTGAGAAGAGGTATCGTGTATTCCGAATTTAATTTGCTCTGAATCGGAAAGCACGGATTCATAGTAAGCAGAGATTTCCATTTCATATAGGTATGGCTCACCCATGTCCCAAGGCCACCATAATCTTGGGTTTCTCTTTCGAAGTTCTGGAAATTCACTTGATTCAATTACTAGTTCTTTTCTTTCTTTGCCTTGTATTGAAAATGTTTTTTCTGAAATGACATTAAAATCTTCACCTGTTATTTTGAAAGCGACTTTAATGGATTTACTTTCACTGCTGGCATTAGTTGCAAAAACTCTAGGTTGTATTTCCCATTCAATCCTATCTTTTTTCATTTTGGAAGTGACGCTTGGCTCTTCTAATAGTACATCACCAGTTATTTTAAGAAATATGTCTTGCCATATGCCTGCATTCTTGTCTGGCGGATATGGATTCCAGTCAGCCCACGAGATACTTAAATCTGTAGGAGATGGCGGAAAGATCTCAAGTAGAATAACATTCTTCATAGATCCTTTCAGTATCCCGGTTACATCGAAGTGAAATCTTCTAAATGTGCCTTTTAGTATATCTTTCCCTATGATTAATTCTCCATTGATCCAAAGGTTTGCAGAATAGTTTATCCCATTAAAAAACAGCCATATTCTCTTTCCATTATCAACCTCCTGCAAAAAAAATTCCTTCCTGTAATACCATGGCGTTATATAAGGGCTGAATTCAGGAAAATCCTCGTTACAGAATAGTTTTGATGGATCGTATGACATTCCTTCACAATTCATCAGATTTTTTCCATAGAAAGGATCCTTTATTTTTCCATCAGTTATTTCAGAAGCAAATTCAGTTCTTGGCAAATTACAGTGATTCCACCCTTCTATGTTAAATCCTTTTGTTGAGATAATTTTTGGAGAATCTTCCAACCTTTTGGAGTTTATGATATCCCAATCATTATTTAAAGAGTACACAGCCTTATTTTGGAAGTCTGTAGGTCGATTAACTCCGAATGGTACTGGCATATTTTATCATATTATTACAGAATATAAAAATGTGAATGGCATTGTTTAAGGATCATTGTAATGAGTTGGTCTTCTTAGATGATTGAAATATTCTATTTTTGCTTCCTAAACAACTCACCTTTCATGCTGCTGACGATTATATTATCTAGATTTATTCCACTTTTAACACCAGTCATAACAGCCGTGATTAATGGGGTTTATTCTTAATCCCACATTGCAATATATTTGCCGGAATTTAAAAAATATAATCTTCCATTAATAATCACGGCTATGAAATTCAGGCAATTAGAACATTCTAGATAGATCATTGGTTGATTATGATAAGAATAAGTACAAGATTTGTATTCTAAAAACATGGACATTTTACTGTTAGGAGGAAACAGATTTGGCTTTACACACGCAGAGAGCTACAGAAGACTTGGGTATGATTTTTCAGTGTTTTCAAGAAATGAGGAAGTGTTGAAGAGGTACAGGGATGAATTCAATGTTAAGAGGACGTATAGTGATCTGAATGAAGCAATGAACTCTTCTGATAATATTATTGACATGGTAATGCCTCATTATATGCACAGGGACCTGGCTGTTAGGGCCATGAATCAGGGAAAGAACGTCCTTATTGAAAAACCAGTAGCTGTATCTCTGGAAGAAGCGAGAGAAATGATAAACATATCAAAGAAGAACAATGTGAAATTCATGGTAGCAGAACAGTATCATTTTGACTCATCTCTACTTCATGCCATTGAATATGTAAAGGAAGGTAAAATAGGGAAGGTTCACACTATAATAGTTAGAAGTCAATGGAATATGAAGGAAGATGGTTGGAGAACAAATGAAAAACTAATGGGTGGAGGAGCACTGATTGATGGTGGAATACATTTTGTAGAAGCATTACTGAATCTCGGGGGTGATTATGAGGAAATAGAATCTAGGGTATATAAGGGAAATTCTTCCATAGAAGGTGAAGATAACAGCATTTCCATGATCAAATTCAAATCAGGAGCCACTGGATTATTATATTATTCATGGAACTACGAGTCACCACCGAATGTTCCAGAGTATGAAGTAATTGGCACTGGAGGGAGCATCTACGAAAACAGAGTGAATGATGATCATAATCCTGAGCATCCAAGAACTGCTTTTGGGATGCCGGTCCTCAACGGGAAGGTGCAAGACATAAAGGAAGTGGATGTTTTTGATGCTGAGATATCAGGATTCTTGAGCGCAGTTGAAAGAATTGAAGATGTGCCATATTCACCTGAGCTGGCTTATAGAAATCTCAAGGCAGTACTGGAAATTTACAGGAATTCAAAATAAAACTTTCTATTATTTCATGCTATTCCCTAACAAAGAGTTCTTTCGATCTATTTTCTTGAAATACGAGAAATATAAATTCCAACAAAACAAATTATATCTTCGTCATCCACTGAATATCTTGTGGTATTCCCTTGTTGTCAGCAATATACTTAAAAATGAATGCGCTTGGCCTCATCTGAATTTTCTTCGTTTTAAGATCCACGCCTAGCAATCCAAATTTTAATCCAAATCCAGATGACCACTCGT
>JAKBRR010000156.1 GCA_021845325.1 Thermoplasmata archaeon | reverse complement strand
TGTTCACTTCCTTTAGATCGAGAACCTCGTCCACGAGTTTATCGGCTTCCTTTTTCCTGTTAGCCTTATCCTGAAGTTGCTGTACATTAGTCAGAAAAAGAACAGAGTCAGGGATGTTGTTAATTGGGTCTTCCTTTAGAATGACTTTAAGATCGAAGTGATCCATCCATTCTGTTGGAATTAACGGTATCTCACGGAATATCTTGCCATTTTGGTAGTCTCTCTTCAAACGATCGTAGATCACATTCTTCTCTCCAGCAATCAGCAGAAACTTGGAGGTGTAATCATCCTGATTTTCGAATTTGTTATTGAAGTACTGCCATACGATTGAAAGAGCCATAACAAAAGTCTTTCCAGAGCCTGTGGCCATCTTAAATCCGTAGAGGGGATAAATATCAAGATTAGGATCAAAAAGCGAAGGTCCATTGCCAAATTCCCTTGCTAGATCTATAAACCTTCTCCTTTTCATAACCTCATAAACATAAATTAGGGTCTCTATGGATTCCCTCTGAGCATACCAGAATTCGAATTTCTCATTGTTTACTATATGATCCTCATTAAACCAAAAATCCAGCAATCTTTTGGTCGTTTTCGTTGTGTTCGAGTATCCTGAATTCCTCCATTCCTTAACGGCTAATCTTAATTTGTTAACGAGGTATGCCTTGCTTTTGTCTCTATTTTGTGGCAATAATATATCAGTAGGATTCATATCTTCACCTTCAGAATCTTGTTCGTATCATTGCCAAAGACGTCCACGACCTTCACCATTATCTGGTATTCTCCACTTTCCGCGTACTTATGTTTCGCTTCATATTCCACTTTAAGGTCCTTTTTTGTTCTATAGCTTTGCCATTGATTGTGGAATGTGTCGCCTTTAAAATCCCAGTCAATGGCCCAGTAGTCTATAAGCTGTCTTGTGTCCTTCAAGTTTTTAAGGGCGTCTAGAACGTCTGGAGAGGGCTTCAGATTGAAATCTTCAATTTTTAAAGATATTTCCTTTCCTGAAATATTATTGGATATACATAAATAAGCCAGTTCATTAAATTTAACTGAAGGAATCAGGCTTTTCTCAATAACTTGATCTGGTATCCTTAGTAATTTAAGGTCAAAATCAGTTCCTGCCAGGGCTGATTTTAGTTCGTTCACATTCGGTATCTGTATCAATCTAAGGTCCAAGCCTTCTCCTTCCGCTATTTTCTTTGCAAGTTCATTAACTTCATAGTTCCATTCCCATCCCAAAACATCGGATTTGTCAAAATTATTACCAATACACTCTGAGATAAAGTTTCTGATCTCGTCCATTGAGACTGGTGAGTTACTTGAACCTATGTGGACGGCCCTTGGTCCTTTTGAAGCATGAATGTATCGGAACCCATAAAGCGGTTTTGCATCATACAGTTTTATCATAAAAGACAGGTAGTCCTGAGGATTCTCCTTCCAATATGCAAGTTCATAATTTCCTATGTTCCAGAGTTCAAACGGCCTTGCCGGCTCACCATATTCATCCTTTTTCTCATCTATCAAATCCTTTGAATTATGTATGTCGAGCAACCTCTTCCTTGTAACTTGAATTGCATATTTTGATAAGTCCGAGCCCATCCATCTTCTGCCAAGTTTTTCCGCCACTGCTAATGTAGTTCCAGAGCCACAGAAGAAATCAGCTACTATGTCACCTTGATTTGAGGAGACACAAATAATTCTACTCAATAGATTCTCGTTTTTCTGAGTATCAAAACCTAAGTATTCGTTGCTCGCCTTCTGGACGTAGGATATATCTGACCAAACATCAGACATTAATACACCTTCTTTATCCGAAATATATTGTTTTAGATATTTCTTCCCTGTCTTTATATCGTTGTAGATTTTGCCCTCTTTCGCGAATTTACTTATAGATTCGTCCGAATAATTTCTGAGTATTTGTAACCTATATTTACCCTTCTCGTCTTTATATCTATACATGTCTAATGTCTTTTCTGAATATGGTGAAAAAATGGGATTAAAAACACTTTTACCCTTACTATACCACAGTATTGTATCGTGCAACCTAGCAAACTGATTCATACCTCCAGAAACTCCTGTAATGCCGTGCGCTCTTTTCCATATTATTTCATTTCTAAAATTATTGTATTCAAATATTTCATCCATCATTACCTTTACATAATGGCTAACATGCCAATCTAAATGTACATAAATTGACCCATTTTCAGCTAAAAGTTCCTTCATCAGAACTAACCTTTCATACATGTATTTCAAATAAGACGCGATTCCACCGCTCCAAGTATCCTTATATGCCCTTTGCTCGATTATTGATGGTTCCTTTTCGATTTCAGTATCATCAACTTGGGTTTTATAAGAAAAATCAGCACCTGTGTAAAATGGAGGATCAATATAAATCAGATTTATTTTTCCTGCCCATCCTTGCTTTAAAAGGGAGGACATAACGAGCTTGTTATCTCCCCATATAAGTTTATTTCTCCAATCCTTTGGGTAATTCTCTGGCCACTCATCTTCGGGAAACAGAGATGTGTTTATGCCACCCTTGGACCTTGGCTTGTTAACTGTTTCAACAACCTGAAACGGTAAATTAGTGTAATCTATCGGATTCTTATGGCTTAATTCAATTTTTTTATACTTATCATGCCATAGTAATTCAACATATTTTTCATCTTTTTCCATACTCATAGCCTCTTTCTTAAATCTGTGGATACTATTGATTCATCTGATAATAATATTTGTGACTCCATAGTATAGTATCAACCAATCTTTTTCTTTATCAATGTGATTAATCCGAGGTTTTGTAAATAATTTACTCTCTGGAAAAACGTTGATTTACTCATCCCTTTTAGAAGTATATTGTCATTGTTTGATACCCCTACATCGTCTAATTTTTACCGATGGGTTTAGGATGGATAGTTTATTCATGAGGTCTGATGGAATTAGAATTAGAGGCACGAACGGATAATTAGGATATGCCATAGATTTAGAACCAGTCTCATAGTATAAGAATAAAAGAATGTAAACTATTTTTCAAAAATAAAATACATCGGTATGGAAACCTAATAAAATGCGTGAGAAATCAGACATACATACTTTAGAACACAAAACAATGTTTCCTTACATGGCGTTGCGTATCTTATGTATATTTAGCCAAAAAAGTTAGATTTATTGATATTTTGTAAAAATCCTATACCTGATTAATAATATATATAGAAAATTACGATATCTGTAAGTGATATATAGTAATTTAAAACATATTGAAATAAGTTAAAAAATACATAACTAACATTAACATTATATAACAAATCTTCATGCTATATAGTATGGCGAAAGATGAAACATACTACCAGAGGCTAAAACAGGAAAATCAGGATTTGAAAGCCATGATATCATGGGCAGATGAGTCTTTTTTATTGGATTCTGATGTCGATATCCGAACGATATATGGCTATCTAAAAACCAAACCAGAGGCTTCGAAATTCATATATAAGAAATATCCAAAAGCCAGAGAAAGCCTTAAAGAGATATGTGACAGAGACAATCCTTTATTCCTCCCAGATGTCTTAGAATCTCTTAGTGAAGTGATTCGAATTGATGCTTACAAAGAAGATGCCGAACAGGTCAAAAAAGAATTATTCCGGTTGATGGGGGAAAGATCAAAACTGCAGGAGGAGATAGATAAACAGGAAAAAGAATACGATGAAATTTCCGAACGAGTGGAATCACTTCAAAGGAGATCAGAGGAATTAGATCGGCAAATTGGAAACATAACGGATCCTGAAATCCTGAGTCAGATTAAATCACTCTGCAAGGTTGTAAGTGCATTTTCTCAGTCTGTTTTGAAATCAGGAGGAATGGATGAGCTAACACTAAAGATTAGAAAATTAACCAGTGATCAGGTTCAGACATTAAACCTATTAGGAGAGAAAGCTAACAACACTCTGAAAACAATTTCCGATGAGGATGCGTTAAGTGAATTAAAATTGAGTGAACAAAGGCAGAGATACAAGGATCAGATAGATCAGGAGAAAGAGATTGCACTTAATGAAATGAATGCTTTCATGAGCCATAATCCTAAGAAATTATTGAGTAAAATATTGAATAACGTAGATGTGTCTATGAGAAAGATCAGTGGAGCACCAGATGATGGAGCAAGTGGATTTTATCTTAATAACTTAACAGCAGGAATGGTCAAAGGCAATTTAGAGGAAAGCATGAAATACATCAATCATCTGTTAGATCAGATGGAGAATAAGGCGAGGCATGAGAAATGAGTTTGTTTAAGAAGTATTCGGAAACATATGAAGGGGGCAGGTGTGCAATGGGTTACGAATTTGTGGAAAGCTATACGGATCGGAATGGGGTTTACCATAAGTCTTACTGTAGAAGGATAAAGAAAACATGGGGTGATCCGGAAGAAAAGATATCAAAGCAAAGAAAGAAAACTGAAGATGATTCTTTAAAACGGGCAAAGCAAATAATTGCAGAAAGCGATGCCGATCCTGAATCGGTTTTCTTTTCGGAAAGGGGCTTATGAAAAAGAAATATCATTATAGGGCTTTAGGCGTCTTAAAAGGGGATAAAAGGGATGGCTACTACTGTACTATTTGTGGTAAACAAATAAACACAATCCATCATTACCAATTCAAGCATGAAGAAATTTACATGAAAGTCTTACAGATGGATCAGATAAGAAATTAAAATTTTTTTAAACAAAGGCATATCAAGGGCATATCTTCTGTATTTCCATTGCTAATCTGTAATGTAATATTATTAGGAAAAATTTAGGTATGCCTTAAATCGATTTTAATGCACGGTTCAATAATAATCATATACTTATGGGCATACTAACATGGAAAATCTGTACTAACATGAACCCAACTAAAAAGTTATATTAAGATCTTTAACATGGTAACTTAGAAAAAAATACAAAAAAAACATAATTATTATTCCGTTTATTATATATTACAAAACATGATCCCTAAGTATATAAACAAACCAAGTAAAAAACCCTTATACATATACGATTTTATGCATTGGGGATATCGTATTTTCCGATATATTGAAAAAAACTAAACCGTATATAGAATGGGTCTGCCCGGATTTGAACCGGGGTTTCCAACTCCCGAAGCTGGAAGGATACCAGGCTACCCCACAAACCCTTCGTAATTTTT
>JAKBRR010000155.1 GCA_021845325.1 Thermoplasmata archaeon | reverse complement strand
TTGATAATTTTACCGGATAGATCCCATTGATTGCCTCATTTATTACTATGTTCTCATCCAGATCCTCTATATTCCTTATATCATCAGAGTAGGGACCGTAATAATATCTCTTGAAAGAAAGATCTGATAACCTCACTCCATGCTTTTTGATATACTGAATTTCTGATAAATAAGCTAATTTATGAAGTTTTTTCTGTGGTAGAGGGCCATACTTAACTAACAGGTACTCTACAAGTTGAACGCCAGATGTCATATTCTCATATAGCTACAAAGTTCTTTAACCTACCGATAAATTAAAATAGGATAAAGTTCACTTGTAAGAATTATAAAATTTGCCATGATCAGATCACTATCTAAGGATCTGTCAATATATCCAGCCCAAATATCTGTGATAATAAAAGTAAAGGAAGTAATGATATGGAAAATAATAGTAATTCAGTGGGATTGAGAGGAATTTGATTTTCATTTTTCAATTCCCCATATCTAAACGGACCAGAAATTCTAAATTTGTAGCCTTGTTGATTCATGTATAATTAATAATAGGAGTGTGACACCATCACATGTGATTTTCCTCTTTTCTCTTTAAATGACGGCTTCACAACAATCACATGTCAATCTAATATTAGATTTCACATGTCATTCTTACTTAACTTGTTCTGTTTTATAATTAATTAACATGTCCCTGAATATAGGGTTTCAGTTAAACCCTTTAAATTCCTTACTCTCTTTCAGTAAGGGTTTCTATATGCTTTCTGTCCCTGAAAGGTTTTAAATTTTTTATAGAGTTCGGGTTCATTTTTTTCTTTGGTTTTGGTTCACTTTCCTCTTTGCCTTTCATTGAGTGCTATATACTCTGCACTTCCTTCTGCTTCTTCCTGATTTCCCCATCCTTATCATTGAATGACCTTACGGCGTTATTATTGATTATTTGAAAGTTCACATTAACAGCAAAAGTGGTAATAAGTCCAATGAAACACAGGCTCAGCGAGAAGTTCTGTTCCAAGAGTTCCATGAGTTCCAAGAGATAGGAAGCCCCTCTCTCAAAACCTTAAATGTTAGAGTTTTATTAACGACATCTATTCTTATCAATGTGGGCATTCTCAACAGAATCTTAAAAACCAGAAAATAGCAGCTGCAATTTTGGTCAAACACTTACGAAAGACTGAAGTGTTCTATTTATTCTTTCGTTTCACTGGTATTGAAATCTTCATTGAGCTTATAGGATTTGACATGTGTTCCCATTTCCGATTTAAGTATATTGAGGATTGATAGATTCGTTAGCCTCATTGCTACAATGCCATAACCAAGCTCCAAACCCTCAGAAGCGAGCATGTTTCTTATCTGGCCTGTCTTGAATTTCCTGTTAGGATATTTGATGAAGATCTCCAAAATCTTCCTGTTGATTTCATCGAACTTGATCCTCACTGTAAATTTTTCAGGATCAGAAATGGTTATCAATCCTCAAATTTGTAGATATGCTTAAAAAATTAAAAGGGAGATAGTTACCTTTCACGTTTCCCACCCTCTGAGAGATTTTCCCACCTTCCGTAATAGGCTGCCATGCTCCTGAGTGTAAAGAATTTAAATTGCTTTACATCTCCTGGAAGCTTGTTGTCCTGGACAAAGTTATACAGACTATACGGGCAATCTGGATCCTTGCCAGTATTAGCCTTGTAGAAAATGCAAAGCTTTACGAACCTTTCCATCCTACTGGTTAATGGTTTAGAAATAAACTGGTCGAGTGTTACCTGTTTCTTTATAGACAAGTCAGAAATCATCGGGCAACACCGATCCTACTGTTATTTTCTTCATCCGGTTCTTCATCTGGATCTATGGGAATATCTCCAGGATCCTCAGGTATGAATGGGATATCTGGTTCAGGTTCATCATCCCATGGATTACCAGGAAGCTTTCTTTCCGGAAGAAACGGGGAAAATGGAATTATATTCATTGTAAACCATCCCCTTTTTTAGAGTTCCTGATATTCTTCAGTCGATCTAAAACTCCCTGTTTTTCTTCCTCACTTAAGGATTCCCATCTTTCCCTGGCTGCCTTTAACCTTGTAAACTCTCCCTGGAAATATCCCTGGTATGGCAGCTCCTTTTTGAGTTCTTCTGGCATATTCTCCCAGTATCTATGTCTTGTAGCCCTTGCCATTCCACACTCAGGGTCTCCTTCGGCGTATGTCCTCTTTTTTATCAGGATGTCTAAAGGACACATGGGGGCTTCACATGAATTATATCTGGAGCAGTATGACATGGTTTTGATTGAAAGAAGGTCTTTGGATAGTGATTCTTTGCCTGATGTTTGTCTGTTTGTAGGTATTGTCAGAGTTGCTTGGTATCCCTTAGTGTAATTATACCCCTCCATACCATGAAGATGTGAGAGCCTATGCATTTTATCATTATTCGGCTTCATTTACAACCACCGTTATCAGTCCAGATTTCCCAATGACAATGAGCCTTATACTTACGCCTTCAGGAATAAGGCTCCCTAACTTCCTGAGGGTATTCTGCTTTACTCTTTCTATATTTTCCATTTTCATTACCTCGTTGGATCTGAGAATACAACACTGAGTGTTTTCTCGTTCTCTACGCTTATCCTTGATAGGAGAAGGCCTCTTTTTTTAAACTCAGAAAGAAGAAACGTGAATATGCCCGCTGACATTCCATCGTCATTCACGCCCTGTTTGTATTGTACGTCTATCTCCTCATCCGTCCCCTTTTTGACATTTAGATCACATTCGCAAATGTCAGATATGCTGTCAGTCAATTCTTGAAGGCTCTCTATACTCTGTTCATTCATTCTCTATCACTTCCTCTTTGGAGCATAAGGCTGCCCCTGTGCCATCCTTGAAAAAATTAAGGACTTTAAAATCTGAGCCAAGTTCAGCTATGGATATCACTTTATCAAGTGGTATTCTGTAGGTTCTTCCTGACTTCAACCCCTCGATAATGATTTTGTTGAATGATATCCTCTGAAACTCTCCTGTAAGTTTGTATGGTGCGTTCTTTGGCCCTATGTAGTTTACACTTACCATTGATCCTTGGAGATCTTTCACATTTCCAGGAAGGATCATTTTTGTTCGCCTCCTTTTAATGGTCTGCTGAAAAACACATTACCCAGGCTCCCTGTATTCCCTTTTTTAAAACCGAGATCTTCCATTATTCGGTTCACGGTTTCAGTGTTCTGACGGTAGTATGCACCTATCACTGCTATGTTGAATTTATCTCCATAAATGGAAACGCCGGTATCTGCACCATGAAGGTGTATTTTCTTGCCTAACACTGATTTAACAATTTGATCTCCTTCTTCTTTTGTGATATGTGAACCTAAAGCATCATTTCCCTTGTGCAAGTTGATCACGCTTTTGATTTGATTGGGACCCTTATTTTCAGGGCTTCCGGAAGTTTTTGAATGCGTGATCAACTCATGTCCCTCAATCTTTATGTCATGATCATGACCTTTATTTTTCTCCCGCGTATGCGAAGGGTCATGGGACGTAAGTTGATCACCATGTATCTCATTATTGGAAGCCCAATCTTTCAGGGTTTTCCTTTTATTTGTGGCGTGATCAACTTCATCTGAGTTTTTTGTTTTTCCTTTAATGTCGTCGTAAAAAACACTGCAATTAGTAAAGTAATAAGCCCGCTTTCCACGAGGTCCAATAATTTTTTTATGGTATGTTCTTCCAAACTTCTTTACAAAAGTCTGTCTTGCTATTGTTGGAATGCCCTTGCCTTTACACCATTCCATGAATCTTTCATGAGCTTCCTCCACTGGGACTAAACCCTCCTCATCATATTCCGTTTGTTCCTCTATGAAATTTTCAACCGGATCTGCCAATTTATCGATGAGTTGTGCTACTTCGTCATCAGATATTTGCCCTGGAAATACGAAATTGCGGTCCTTGAGTTTAAACAAAATCTGCATTAATAATGTGGCTACTTTGTCCCCTTCGCTGGAAAGTATCTTCTCATCAAGATCCGTGATAACGTTCTTTGGTCTCTCATCCCTTGTAACGACTACAAGCATCCTAGCTATAGCCGGTGGGCTATCTACAGAAATGAAAGGAAGGTTACCTAAGAATATACCCTTTGCATTGCTAACATATTCGTGGGCTTCGTGTCCCTTTGGTTCAAGGCTCAAAACGTCCTTTCCGAAAAGATTACAAAATGCTGACCATTCAAGGATGGTGCCTCTTTTGAATTTCCTTTTGGATTCACTGTCAATGAGTAAATTCTTTCCATCAATACCTGTGAACTGAAACCTTTCAGAAGTAAGCAATCTGGCCAATGATATTGCGCCACTGCCTTTTGGCATTAATCCTTCTAAAACCCTTACACTAGTGCCTTTACCTATTCTCTCCCTTCCCAAGATAAAAAGTGTCTTATGTACTGGTAGGTCAGGATAAAAAGCGTATCCAAAATAGGATAGGATTGCTGGAATGTCTCTGCTGTAAAAGGCTGTGCGCAGCATGTATGAGAACAATGGCACTTCCTCCAGGGTTATGTAACTGTCAAGCAGATTTGCATTGACCTGGTACGTAAAGAAGAGGTCGTGATTAAAAGGCTCAAGCTTTCTAGTGCTTATGTTTAGAAGACCGTTAAGAAATGGGATATGTGTCTTAGGATTCATTCCTTCATGGGTAAAGGTTGTCCTGCGGACCATCGACAGTACTTCGTTTATATCATTGGCGGATGGACCTCTGTCAAGAGCACGTTTCAATCTCATTGTAAGATCATTTTCCTTAGAAGTTGAAAGAGCGGTCTCCCACTGGCTGAGATACTCCCCGTGAGCTTTTTCTTTTATTACTTCCTCGGCTCGCTCGTAAATTTCTCCATTAAAGTAATAGATGGATTCCTTGTCTGTGCCTATTTCGGGAATGGTTCGAAAGTGGAATTTCTTAACAAGAGCCTTCACAATGTAAATAGGTCCTGGAAAGTGTGTTTTTTCACTTTCGCTATCAGCCTCCAGTTTCCTGTCTTTTTTCTTCCCAATTGCTTTTTTCAGATTCTGTATATCTTTTTTCGTTTGTGATTCAGTCATTTCCAAGTTCCTCCATTAGTTGTTTTAGTGCGGTAAGCCCCTTGATTTTCCCGTTCCTGTGGAATGAATAGCGTGCTCCAGGAACATGATCAGATCCCTTCAATGTTCTCTTAGCCAGTTCGTTTAT
>JAKBRR010000154.1 GCA_021845325.1 Thermoplasmata archaeon | reverse complement strand
AATATTACAACACTTCACTTTACTATACAAGTATCCAATCAGGATACCTTCATTATAATGGAACAGGAATTGTTTCTAATATACCATATCTTCATTACTCATACATAGTTGGAACTCTTAATGTCCAGAACTCCAGTGTATATGTTAATGGGAAAGAAATTACCATTGTAAACGGTAAATTTAACATTACCGTGACAGCAGGGGTTTACAATGTAAGAATAACAGCACCTGGTTATGAACCTTTCAATAGTACATACGATATTACTCCGGGCGAAACTCTGCATATACCTCCACTTACTAAGATACCCCCCAGTCCTACTTCCGGGCCTAAGCCTTACAACTGGGATAACATTATTATCATCATAATACTCGTTGCTGTGGTTGCTGCAGTCATAGGCATATACTTAAGGAAAACTAATAAGATTTAGTGGAAAGTTGAACAATTAGGAATATCTTATTTGAGGGGCATTCTTCCTGGGTAAGTCGGTAGGCTTAACAATTCAGGGACTTGAGTTTCCATTGCAGGTAGAACTCCAGCTTCCACATGCTTAACTATGGGAGTGCCCAAAGATTCGTGGCAAACTTCGCGTAAAGTCTATTGTAAAGTGTATTATAACACGGATGTTAAAGGAAGAAACATAAACTTTTTAATTTTAACTGTACCGTTTGCATTTCTGTATATTACTACTCATCTCTCACCAAAAAGAATTAATTAAGAAAGTGGTATTGGTGTTCCATGGTTTCCAGAAGGGTATCAAGAGTATTGAAATCAGAAACAGTTTCACTGAGCAACAAAGTGCAGGAAATGAAATCGAGAGGTTTAAAAATTTATAACTTTGGTATCGGTGAGCCTGATTTTACAACCCCGGATAACATCATTGATTATGCCCATGAAAAAGCAAAAGAAGGTTTTACTCACTATACACCATCCCTCGGTTTTTCAGAGTTGCGAAATAAAATCGCCGCTGAGTATTCCAGACGTTATACTGCAACATCCGCAAAAAATGTTCTTGTCACTCCAACAAAATTTTCAATAAATCTATCCATAATGGCAATCTGTGATGATGGCGATGAAATTCTTATTCCTGAACCCTATTATCTTTCATACCCCGATATTTGCAGATTGAATGGGGTAAAACCTGTGAGCTTTCCCTCCAGAGAAGATTTTTCAATAGATTTTGAATATCTGGAAGGTCTGATAAATCCAAGAACAAGAGCTATATTAATTTCAAACCCGAGCAATCCCACGGGAAAAGTATTATCAGAATCAGACATTAAACACATACTTTCACTCTGTAAAAAATACAATATTTACTTCATATGTGATCAAATTTATGAAGACCTCATTTACCATGGAAAACTATTCTCACCATTGAATCTGGATCCAGCTCTCAAAAACACAATAATTTTATCTGGTTTCTCCAAAAGTTTTGCAATGACGGGTTGGAGAATCGGTTTTATGATAGCCTCAGACGATATAATTGAGGCTGCAGATACTTTCCAGCAACAGACAATTACATGTGCGCCATCGATCTCTCAACAGGCAGCTATATTTGCCCTTGACCACTATGAAGAATCAACAAGGATGCGGAATGAGTTTGAGAAGAGACGTGAAATAGCAATCAGAGAAATGAAAAAAATTCCAAATATAAGTTTAAAAGAACCGGAGGGTGCTTTCTATCTATTTCCCAAATACGACCTTCCTTTGAAGTCCAGAGAGTTATGCATGCAGCTTCTTGAAAAAAAAGGTGTGTCTACAATACCGGGGTCTGTCTTTGGAGATCAGGGAGAGATGCATTTTAGATTGTCTTATGCTGCATCCGAAGACGATATTATTAATGGGATAGCCAAAATAGGGGAATTCTTCAGGGAGTATAAGTGACCAGTTCAGCATCAGTAATTGCCGCTTCCGTTCTAATTTCAATCTTTATCATATTAATTATAGGATACCTTTTCAACCGCTTTTATTTAAAGAAGGATCTGAATCTTTTGCGAAAAAACATAGACGAGTTGTATGTGAAATTAAACCGGGTTTCTTCAGATGATATTGAATTTACTTCTGGGAGGGTAAAAAAGGAGAAAGATGTTGTAAAAGGAGTCAAACCATACGACTCAATGGAATCAATATCTGAAGAAGAACAAAAGAGAAAAGCAGTTCATCAATCAATTCTTAAAAAGGTGGCGGAGGATATGATTAGATCTCTTGTATTACCATGGCCAATTCAAAGTATGTCCAATACAATCCCTGCAATGCCTAAAATTGCAGAAAGACCACTATGGGATGATCTCGTTCGCAATCATATTACAGGTATTGATAATTTATTTGGTGAAGAATTTGAAAAGTATCAGAAATTTATAATGGAATATGCCAGTGTGCTTCCAGTCCTTGCCAGAGAGATTCAACGTTATCTTATGATAAATCCATCCGGTATCATAACTGAATTTGAATCAAATCCCAAGGATAACCCGAAGGAAATACTTTACAAAAGTGAACTCATATTTTCATTGGTTAATTTCAAGCTCGGGTTTATTCATCGTCCCGAGGTGAAGAGTGAGGTCAAGCAGAAAAAACTATCCAGGGCTGGATCACTTACAACACTTTTCTTCGATGGAAATTCAGTTGCGATTATACCCCAGCCTTTATGGTTGGAATTTAATACCAGAATTAATAACATACTTGAATCCCATGATCTACATGTTAATCTTCAGGATGAGATTGAGAAAGCAATTGTGCTTAAGGATGAGATATCATCACTCAAGGAGAAGTGCACAGAGTCTCTGACTGCATTAATTAATTCTGACACCTTATACGGTAAATGCCACCTGATTTGAGAGTTAAGACATTGAAATTTAACTTATGGATGTATTAAAGTCACCTTAACCACACTCTCTAACTATGCGAGACATACTTTTCAATGAAAAAAAGATAAGCAGGTTGAGCATTATGCCCTAATGAGAGCCTTCGTTGTGGGTCGATTCCAGCCATTTCACAATGGTCATTTGCATGTCATAAAGGAAATCCTTCAGGATTATTCATCAGTTATTATTGGAATAGGAAGTGCACAGTATTCACACACCATGGAAAATCCATTCACCGCCGGTGAAAGGCATTTAATGATATCAAATTCCCTGGAATCTGCCGGTATACTGAATTTCTATATCATCCCAATAGAAGATGTCAATTCAAACCCGCTCTGGGTAGCCCATGTTGAGTCATTGACACCTAATTTTGAGGCAATATACAGCAACAATCCACTAGAGCGTAGACTTTTCAAGGAAAAAGGTTATGACGTTAAAGCGGTTAAATTAACAAACAGGGATGAATGGTCCGGAACCAAAATACGTGAAAAAATGTTAAAAGGTTTAAAATGGGAGGATCAGGTACCAGTTGAGGTCTCAAACATCATAAAGGAAATAGATGGTGTGGAAAGGATTCAAGAACTGGCAGAAGATGATGATTAATTTTCATCCTTTAGAAGTATGTTTTCCAGTATCTTAAAGTCTCCAATTATATGGTCGATTATACAATATTCATCAGCCTGATGAGCAACCTCTGGTACAGTTGTAGACCAGACTACTGCATCCATTCCATCATGTCTGAAGAACGCAGCACATGTACCACCGCCAATTCCTACAATCCTGGGTTCTGATCCCTTGATCTTCCTTATGGATTCTGATAAAACCTTAACGATATCAGATTCCGGTGAGGTACTTACTGGTGCCTGCTCTTTCTGCATGAATTCAAAACTGATGTGTGCTTTGCTATCCTTCTCGAAATCCCTTATGCAGTTGCTTATATCGTCTATGACGTTGTCCAGATCATACTTAGGCAGTATCCTGCAATCCATGTAAATAGTTTCCAAACCTGGAATTGTATTAACATTATCCACATTTTTTTCATGCTTGGTTGGTTCGAATGTAGAATATGGATAATTAAAAATTTCATCTTTTGCCGTGTATTTTTCATGGAGCATTGAATCCAGTTCTAAGATAAATTTCATGGATTCCCTTCCTGCGTTTATTGCGTTATCGGGTCTGCTTGCATGGTATTGTTTTCCCTTTACGGTAAACTTGATCCAGAGAATACTCTTTTCCGCGACTTCAACATCCAAACCATCTTCAGAGCCAGAATCGGGGACAAGAATAAGATCATCCTTTTTGAAAATTCCCTGTTTTAAAAGATACTGAATACCATAAACGCTGCCAACCTCTTCATCGGCAACAAAGGCAATTCCAAGGTTGTATTTCAATTCTTTATCCTTCAATTCCTTAGCAAGAAGCAGAGACAGAAAAACGGCCTGACCATCATCTGATGAGCCTCTCCCATATATTCTGTTTTCCTCCACAGTGGCAGAGAACGGGTCTCTTGTCCAGAGATTTCTGTCTCCTACGGGAACTGTGTCAATGTGGGCTATGAGCCATAGGGTTCTTTCCGCCTTTCCGATTTTAATGACCACATTTGATCTTACCACGTCATTTTTATCTGAGGTATCATATCTCTGAAAATCATTTAAACCGTTCTCAGTTAGAATTTTGCATATTTCGTCTGCCCTGGCAGATTCTCCAATGCCTCCAGATTCTGGGCTTATGGCCCTGACAGGCAATATCCTTTTGGCATAACGAATAATTTCCTCTCTCATCAAATCTTCAGAGGCTTGCATGGTGCTTAAATTCTATCACGCACTTAAAATTAACTACAATTTCCTCTCATAATGAAATAGATCTCCAAACTAAAAATGCAAAAACAATTTATTATGTAGCGTATCAGCTATTGAAATAAATGGCAGAGGATGAAGGAATAACTGTAAAAAAATCTGAAAATTTCTCGGAATGGTATATACAGGCAATAATAAAATCAGAATTTTTTGATTACGGCGATATATCCGGGACGACTATCTTTAGACCTGACGGCTATTTTATATGGGAGAAAATTCATGATTACGTTGATTTCCTTTTTAAGGAGGCAGGAGTGACCAACACATATTTTCCTCTGCTTATCCCTAAAAAATTTTTAGAAAAGGAGAAGGAACATATTGAAGGTTTTTCACCTGAAGTCGCTTGGGTAACAAAGGCAGGACAATCAAAACTTGAGGAGGAACTTGCCATAAGACCTACTTCTGAGACAATTATGTATCCTGCATTCTCACGATGGATACGATCCTGGAGAGATTTGCCTTACAGGTAC
>JAKBRR010000153.1 GCA_021845325.1 Thermoplasmata archaeon | reverse complement strand
GTATGTATTTTTTGGATAACAGGCAATTTCTTTTATACAAACATTTAAATCACATTTTCCTTTCCCAATTTGATTTACTTGAATTCTAATAAAAATCTGTCATCCATAAAAACCGAACTGTTAGTAGCCATGATATTTCTGATCCTAACACTTATTGGATCAATAATATTCTTTGTATTTTTCATTTTCCTTATATTATTTGTATCCTCGAATTCAGGTTTTAGTGGACCACCAATATTTGTTTCTCCATTTGGTCTTTTAGCCCTTGTGTTTTTTATTCCGGCTTTGATCATATTATTACGAGTAAGGGAAATGCAAGATGCTGCTGACCGGGGCGATGTTGAAAAATTAAAATCTATGAATTCTCTGGGAGTAGCCATAATAGCACTATTACTGACAGGAATCATACCTGGAATTATGCTGTTGATTGCATACAGTGAAATAAACCAGTTGAATACTGAAATGAGCCAGGTTGATCCCATGGAGAGAATTGGAGCGCTCAAGCAAATGCTGGACGAAGGAATAATCGGAAAAGAAGAATTTGAGTCCAAAAAGGCTTCATTACTTAAAACTGCAAATCCTATGGAAAGTAAGTTGGATGATATGAGAAAACTCAAGGAAATGAGAGATCAGGGGCTTCTAACAGAGGAAGAATTTGAAAAGATGAAGAGTAAACTTCTTTCAAAATTTTGATTATATCTTTTAATTTTAAATTATGCTCAAAAAAGAAAGAAAATCATAAATAATGATATTATGAGCACAAACGGCGTGAAAAAACTTATTAAAAGTGATATTAATAGCCTTTGTACAAAAATGAATGAAGATACTGAAGCCATCTATTCTAATTTAGGGATAGCAGAAATTTTCCTGTGGATTTCCGCAATTCTCTCTGCATTTTTTGCAGCCTTTTTTTCCATACTTGTAGGTTTGACTTATTATGGCATGTTCACATATTTAGAAAGTCCTATAATTGCTATTATTGGCATAATCGGGTTTATATTTTTCGGGCCGTCATTGGACATAGCTTTAATCGTTGGAAGGATGAAACGTTCAATAAGGAAACACGATATAGCCGGCCTTAAGGCCCTAAATTCCAGAGCTATATATGTAACAGCCCTATTTCTTGCAGGAATAATACCCGGTGTGATTCTTCTTTATCTTCATAAGAAGATAGATTCTATGGACAGCGATGTCTTTAGAACCGATTCCGCAGATAAGATGCAGGGGCTCATCCGGATGTATAAAGAGGAATTAATTTCAAAGGACGAATTTCTTGAAAGGAAGAGAGAGCTTCTTGAAAATTTCGACCCGGTGGAATTTGACGTAAATAATTTAAGAAAAATAAACGATATGTATAAAAGTGGAAAAATAAGTGAGGATGAATTTACAGAGCTAAAGAAAAAAGTCCTTTCAAAATATTAGATTATCTAATCTGAAAAACCAATCTTCACATAAACTCTTCTTTACTCCTCTTAAATTACAGGAATGATATCTACTGCAATGATAATTTCAATCACAGGTAAATTTCCACAATATATCTGCCTTTATAAAACATGTCCAGAGAGAGAACATGATTACTTGCAACATGTCCCTATTATACTTCCTTTCAATATTCTTCCATAATGACTGTTAAAGTAAACTCAAATGAGACCGGAATTATGAAGGTATCCATTGGAGAGCCTTTTGAATATCTTCGGACAAATTTTACCGGTGATCACGAAATTGATGTGAAATCATTGAAAGATTCTGGAATTGAAATTGATATAAGTAATGAAAATACAGAAATCTCAATCCCTCTGGATCCATCGGATCACATATTAGGATTGGGAGAAAAGGCTTTACCGGTTGACAGAAAGAGAACAAAGAGTGTTCTGTGGAACAGCGATTCCTATGGATATTCGATATATTCCGACTCGCTGTACTGTTCAATACCGTTTTTCATTAAAATAACCAGTGGAGGCAGTTATGGCTATTTCATAAATTATCCTGGCAGAATAACAGTTGACTGCGGCATTTCCCATTACAATAAAATATTAATTCAAAGTTTATCACAATCGCTTGCATTCTATATCATAAGGGGGAAATCCCCTGAAGAGATCGTGGAAAAATATTCTGGTTTGACAGGAAAGCCATTTCTTATACCAAAGTGGGCACTTGAGCATCAGATATCGCGTTATTCATACTATCCGGATAACATAATAATTTCAATGCTGAAAAGATACAGAGATGAATTCGGTGTTAATTCTGTTGGCTCAATTTACCTTGACATTGACTATATGGAAAACTATAAACTATTTACCATAGATAAAATGAAGTTTCCGGATATTAAGGAATTTTTAAAAAGTGTTCATGAAATGGGTGTAAAGGTAATTC
The DNA here is from genome assembly GCA_021845325.1 of Thermoplasmata archaeon. The sequence goes on along the minus strand of JAKBRR010000153.1, from coordinate 2,839 downwards.
CAATACTGGACCCGGGGATAAAGGCTGAACAGGGATATCAGCAATTTCATCAGGGAATGGGAAGCTATGTCGAAACCATGAAGAATGAGATCTATACAGGTGGAGTATGGCCTGGCAAATGTGTATTTCCTGACTTCTTCAGCGAAGAGGGGAAATCCTTCTGGAAGAAAGAGGTGGAGAAGTTTATGGAAAACGGTTTTGACGGCATATGGCTTGATATGAATGAGCCTGCTGTTCAGGATGAGAAATCAGGAACGTTCCCTGAAGATCTGATTCATTCTGCCGGTGGAATCAAAATGAAGCACAGAGAGCTTCATAATGCCTATGCCCTTGCTGAAGCAGAGGCAACATCCTCTGCTCTTGGAAAAAACAAATTCATACTGAGCAGAGCCGGTTATTCAGGAATTCAAAAATACGCAGCAATCTGGTCAGGTGATGGCACTTCATCATTTGAAAGCATGGCACTTCAGATACCAGTACTTACCGGGTTGAGCATATCAGGTGTTCCATACGTCGGCTGCGATCTTGGCGGGTTTCTTGGATATTCATCTCCGGAGCTCCTGCTGAGATTCTACCAGATGGCTCTGCTCTTCCCAATATACAGGAATCATAAATCCAATACCGGGAATGATCAGGAACTGTATATCTATCCGGATGACATAAAGCAAAAATTCAGGCAAATTCTTTCCTTACGCCATGCTCTTGTTCCATATCTTCACTGGAAAAGTGTAAAGGCAGTGGAGAAAGGAACTCCAATAATAAGACCTCTGGCATTTAACTTTCCGGATATAGAGTCTCTGTTCACAATAAATGATGAATATATGGCTGGAAAAGAGCTCCTTCTTGCTCCCATTGTGAATAGCAACACTGAAGAAAGGTTTATAACGTTCCCTCCGGGAAAATGGTATTCATTCGAGCACGGAAAAGTCTATGAAGGGAATTCAACGACCAAATATTCAGGGGACATACCCCTGTTTCAGAGTAAGGATACCTGTATAATTGCCGGAGAAAGATTATGCATATTTGGTGATGTGAACGAAAGGGTATTTTTCAAGGGTAAATGGATTAATGTAACGGTTAGAAGTGATTCTGTCATTATTGATGGCAACAAGGCTCCTGAAAATGAATATATAATCATAGACAGAGGAAGAGTTATTAATTTTGGGGATTTGGTTCAATAGAACTGTAATGCAACTGCAAGAATTGTAATTACAACCATCAGAAGAAGGGTAATATACGAGAGAAGATGGGAAGTTTTTCTCAGTCTCTTCAATCCTTCCATATTGCCCTCCTGCGCCATCTTCATTATTCGCTTTCCATGATACATATTGTTGGCGTACATCAGCAGAACCATGGCTACGACTACAATCCCCTTTACAAATAGTATCTGACCACCAGAAGTGTAAAGGAGTGCATTAATAAAATCAGGACCAAGATACCATGTAGCATTGTATAGCCCTGTCAATATTAAAATTATGATTGAGGCATTGGTAAAAACTGCAAATCTCTTCCCTATTCTGCCAACAATCCTTGTTCGCAGTTTTTCATCATCTGTTATCTTGAATGATTCAGGGTAAACCACAAGCCATATGAAGAATGATCCACCAATAAAGAATATTGCTGTAAATATGTGAATCCATAAAATTATGAGATCGATAAAATCAATAAACGTGCTTGTCATTTATTCACTCTCTATTCCTATTATCATTTCTTTCACCTTTCATTTCCTCTATAAGGTCAAGAATATCGGCCTTGAAATGCTCCAGCCTTTCCCTTCTGTCCTTTTTGGTAAGTATGAACGCTGATTTTACTATTTCTACTATCACTCCTGCTACCTGATCTATTGCTTCATTCAATATTCTGGAATCCTCCAGATCAGTAAGGATTTCCGGGAAAATGATATCTCTGTTCATTGATGTAGCCAGCATCTTATTCCTGATGTTTTCTCTAAACTCACGTAGATTCTTCACGTAACTTTTTCCTTTGTCTGTAAGGAAATAAACCTTTGATTTGCCCACCTTTTCATGACGTACCAGGTCTTCTGCTTCTAATGCTTTCAGAAGCGGCCTTATAGTTCCGCCTGAAACAGAAGTTCCATCCCATTTTATCCTTCTGGAAAGTTCATATCCATTCATAGGCTTGAGAGAAAGGATGAAAAGTGTGCTGTCAAAATATTCGCCATAACTCATATATCGATTTCGATAATAGATTAAGAACATATAAACCATGGTTTTCAAAGGCATGGTTGGAGTTTTACATTTTATGTTTACAGGATAATAGCCGCTTACTGAAACCCGACCACCCAGAGAATTTAGTATTTGGTCGGATATAGCCAATAAAAGAGATAATATTATAATATACCGTATGGAAACCGTAATCTAGTAACAAACAACAGGATGACAGGTTCTGGCAATATCCTGCCATCACGCTGTTTCCGGAAACAGAGAACTACTTTAAGGCATGCCTCAGTTCATTTTTCTGGATCTTTCCAACAGAATTCTTTGGAAGTGCATCAATAAAAAAGATCTCTTTCGGGCATTTGTACCGTGCAAGATTTTTTTTACAGAACTCAATCACCTGCGTCTCATTCAGATGCACATCTCTCCTCACAATAAAGGCAACAACTTCTTCGCCATATTTCTCGTCTTCTTTTCCTACTACTGCCACCTCTGAGATGCCCGGCATTGCACTGATTACATTCTCAACCTCCTTGGGGTACACGTTTTCTCCTCCCCTTATAATCATATCCTTCTTCCTGTCAACAATGTAGAAATAGCCATCTCTGTCCATGTACCCGAGATCACCAGTATGGAGCCATCCATTTCTGAGAATTTCCTCA
>JAKBRR010000152.1 GCA_021845325.1 Thermoplasmata archaeon | reverse complement strand
TGAATGAACTTCTCGCTCTGTACAAACATGCCGCCTGAACCGCAGCATGGATCCAGAACTCTTCCCCTGTATGGTTCAATCATCTCCACAAGAAGTTGGACTATGGATTTTGGAGTGTAGAACTGTCCTCCTTTCTTTCCCTCTGCGTCTGCAAACTGTCCAAGGAAATATTCATAGACCTTTCCAAGAAGATCCCTGCTCTTTGCGCTTTCGGTACCCAGTTCTATGCCTCCTATGAGATCTATCAATTCACCAAGTCTCTGCTTATCCAATGATGCACGGGAGTAGTTTGTTGGAAGCACTCCCTTCAGGGATGGATTATCTTTTTCTATGACTTCCATTGCATCGTCGATCATCTTTCCTACTGTTGGCTGCTTTGCATTTCTCTGCAGGTAATTCCACCTTGCCTCCGGAGGAACCCAGAAAACGTTTCTTGAGATGTATTCATCCCGATCTTCTGGATCGGAAAGATGTTCCCTGTCATTCTCCAGTTCTTTATGAATCTCCTCGAAGGAATCTGATACGTATTTCAGAAATATGAGTCCAAGCACAACATGTTTGTATTCAGCAGCATCCATGTTTGAACGAAGTTTATCAGCTGAAGACCATAATCTCTTTTCAAGATCTGAATCAGGGTTAATCATTGAACCTTATAGTTTTGAATGGACATAAATCTTTAGATCAGTTTTTTTCTGGAATTACTATATTTATTTTCTCTCTAATTAGAAATTCACTGATTTCGTGGCACTTGATAGCTTCTTGCTTTGAAACCTCGGCTCCCTTATGATAAAGACTATTTCTTATTTCCTTTAGAGAAGATATATCGTCATAGGCTCTCTGGTCTATGATTTCATTTAAAGATAATTCTTCTAGCAAATTGTTTATGTTCCAGTTTTTTAATTTCTTTTTTCTACGCTTTTCTAGAGGTTTCTTATCCAAATACATTTCCCATTTATTCCGCAAATATCGTTCTATTATTAACCAGTCAAAAAGGAATGATTCCATAAGTCATCCTATAGGAATTATTATATTTCCATTTGGTCACTAAAGTTCTTGTATGTGTCTTGCAACTACAGATGAACCAAGAAGTCCCAGAATTATTTTATTCATGTATCTTAAATATTGTTGCTTATTTCCATTCTCAACAAAATAAGGATTAACTATCTGATTATAAGAAATAAGTTATAATATATATTCAAATGTTTGTTGGAAAATAAAATTAAAGATTAAATACGTAAGCATGAATAAAAATAAATAAATTTATATATAATTTCATATTATGTAAATCTGAGGATTGTTTTATTTGATTGACCCTAATGATACCGATGTTGAAAATATAGGCAATATAAATGAAGTTATACAAAATCAGGTGGGTAAGTTTAATGAGTTAAGACAGAAAGTAAAGACGCTTCAATTTGTTCCAATAGACCCAGTAGGAAATTATCAAACTGTGACGTATAAGGCTATAGATGGAGGAAAAATGAACATTTCATTTGACCCATTGGAAATTGACTTAGTAGAAGTAGCTGATTCTTACGGAAATCTGAAAATGAGGTTTTTAGTTCCTAAGTCGGACGAAGATGTTAATATAGAAGGCAATATCGATTATCTTGACAATGAACCTATTATAGCTAAATTTCTAAATTTGCTCAATCAGAAAAGCCTCAAAGATATCTCAGAAATATTAACAGATAGCGGTACTTATATGGAAATATCTGAATGGGCCTGCCTATTTGAAAGAATTATGGATCAGAAAGACGAGCCAATAGTAATCATGAGGGATGGACTTTTGAGGACAAAAAAGTTGAAGTCTGAACTAATTCCGATACTGGTCAATACCTTAAAAGACAAAAGAAACTATGTCAAGCTTGTTGGTGTTTCAAAAGTCTCGAAGATATTGACACTTTTATCCTCAGCAGTCTTTGTGGAGCATATAATCCCATCAGACAAAATTGGCTTCATTAAAATCCCAAAAGATTTAGAGATTCAGACTTATAAATGGACAGGGAAGGGCAAGATATCCGAGAGTAATAAAAGTATATATTATGCATTCGGAGATCTTTATATTGCAAAGCTCGCTAGGAACAGCAATCTGCTGGTTACTGTAGAGATTCCAAGGGATTTAAAAAATGATGAAGATATTTATAATAAAGATGATATCAATAGAATAATGGGACATCTGGCAAAGGATTCATCTCATTCTTATCCCGTCATTGGTTATCCCCAAACTATAATGAGGGCACATGAGGCTGCAGCTAGAGTGGGCTTACCGGCGAGTATTATTAAGGATAAAATAATTGAAAAAATGACTATGATGATGAGCAGTGATACAAAGGAATTCCTCAAGAATTCATATATGTTAAAAGAGTCTGTAGATAAGGGTGTACTTGGTGGTGGACATGGCCAGTAAAGGTGACATAATAGGTATGTTCATTGGATTAGAGAGCGCAACATACGAGTATATAGCAACGATCATAGCACCATATAAATCACATTTTTCTATTAGAGTCGGTGATTATCTCCTAATAGACAGTATTGGTGATTACATTGTCTCGAGGGTAACCGATTATAAGCCGACCGGAGAATTAATGTCATTTATGGGTCAAAAATGGCTTGGAGATGTTTCTAACGATGCAGAGGCGATAGGTCTCGATATAAAGGAAAGAAAGATAAGATACAATGTGAGAATAAAGATTCTTGGTAGTCTCAACGGCCGAGAGTTTAAGCCAGGAGTATCCAGAATTCCGCATATAACCAGCAACGTTATCAGACCCGATGCAGAACAGACAAGAGCTATAATCAACGCCGTGAACGACGCTCAACAAGCAGGAACGGAAATAGGTAAATTCTATATGGATGAATCTATTGATATAAAATTTAACGTCTCCGATCTGAACTCTAAGAGAACTTTCATCTTTGCACGGGCGGGATATGGGAAAAGCAATTTAATGAAGATCATAGCAAACGCCTGGCCTAGGAGTGAGGGTGGATTGCTCATATTCGATCCAGAGGGGGAATATGCCATTCAAAATAAAAATGAGCCGGGTATAACAGACTCAAGACCTGCCATAGTAATAACCAACAGAATTGTTGATTCCAATCAAGCTAATGTTTACAGGCATCTAAAGATCAACCTAAAAGATTTAGACCCAGAAATGGTAATTCCTTTAATTGTAAATCAAGCAAAACACGAAACTATCTTTTTCTCAAAGCTTATGAGTATGAGCAAAGAACAATGGTCTGATTTGGTGGATTATCTGAGCGAAAAGAGATTCAAGGCAGATTTAGGGGAAATAGCAGCTATAGTTATTGGAAAAGATGAAGATGAGAATATGAGACCTGTGATTAATAATCTCGTGACTCCTATTTCTAAAATGCATGATAAAGATTCAAACCTGCTTAATATAATAATCCAAGCGCTTGTAAAGGAAGAGGTGGTAATATTTGATATTTCATTGCTGGATAGTCATACCGCACTACAACTAAGTTCACTCATAATCAAATACATATTCAGTGAAAACCAAAGACATTTTACAGATGAGAATAAGGAACTCATAAAAGCCACTTTTGTGGTGGAGGAGGCGCAATCGGTGTTGGATGAACGGTCTGGTGACTATTCATTCATAGAGCTTGCAAAGGAGGGGAGAAAGTACGGCCTTGGGGCAATATTTATAACACAGCAGCCTGGAAGCATACCATTTGAAATTCTCAGTCAGGCTGATAATTTCTTTGTATTCCACCTACTTAGTAGAGGTGATTTAGAAAGTCTCAAAAAGGCAAATGCTCACTATTCAGATGATATACTTACACAGATACTTAGCGAGCCTATTAAGGGTAAATGCTATATGTGGACGTCTACACAGCCATTTGTTATACCAGTCAATATCGATTATTTCAAGGATAAAGTGAAAAAAGCTATATCAAATGAGCGGGTTAAAATAGATCTCCTTGGCCCCATACTAAAAGAAATAAGACAGGAGGATGCAATAATGCAGAACATAAGAACTAAATTTCAGAATGTTGAAAGATCAAAAGGAGAAATTTCCGAAAAAACAGTAGAACTATATAAATCACTTACTGAAGACGAAAAGGGATATCTCAGGAAAAACGGCAATATTCAACAGAATTCAGAGGGAAAGGAATTCGCAGTAAAGACTAAGTTCTATAATTCGTTAGGCAAATAGTTTAGTGTGTAATGAAGTGGATTATTGTGGAAAATAAAAATATATATATTAATAACGATTCAATTTACAACAAAAGTTTAAGGGAAACTGTTATAGAGAGTCTTATTAAAACGGGCTTCACGATAGGTGAAGACGGCAAACTTATAGTGCCTAATGATAAGGAATACTACAGGAAGGTTAACAAAACGGCTATTGACTTCTTAAGGAATAAAAAATCTGATTTAATCTTTAAAGACGACCTTTTTATAGATAAATATATGATTGATGGAATAAATCTTAATGTAAGGAAAATAGACCCCGTTCTTGTCGAGGTAGATGATAAGGAAAAAGCTGATCTTTTCAACTGGATCAAGCTTCATTGGTCTGTGCCTATATCAAGTGGATATGGACGTAGGCTACGGTATATAGTAAAAGATGGTAACAATGAGGCAGTTATCGGCATTATAGGTTTAGGTGACCCCGTTTTTGCCCTGCACGATAGAGAATTGTATATAGGGTGGTCTTACAATGTAAAGAAAGAGAAGCTTAGGCATCTTATGGATGCTTTTGTACTAGGTGCTGTTCCACCATACTCGGCCATTCTTGGCGGTAAACTTGTCGCAGCTCTGATATCTTCTCCTATGCTAAGGGAAAGATTTTGTGAAAAATACAATGGCAGCGTTTCCAGAATATCAGGAAAAGTCTTCGATGGGAGACTTGCTGGAATCACTACCGCGTCCGCTTTGGGTAAGAGCTCCTTATATGACAGAATACGAATACCTAATGGAACAGAATTTCTACACGTTGGATGGACTAAGGGATCGGGTGAGTTTCAATTCATTAATGGTGTGTATGATGAGCTTTATAAGATAGGCAAGTCAGCGATATCCTGGAAGAAAAATCCATCATGGGGCAGTGGAATTAGAAACAGGAGAACGATAATTCAGAGCGCTTTAAGGGAAATTGGGTTACCCGTAAACCTTACCTATCACAATGTGAAAAGAGAAATATTCTTTGTGCCACTTGGAACAAATAGCAGAAAGTTCCTACGCGGTGAGGATGAGAATATAGATTATTACAAGTTATCACATGAGAGTATATCAGA